>DASXRA010000348.1:0-6854 GCA_036506855.1 Jatrophihabitantaceae bacterium | reverse complement strand
GCGATGCACGTGCGGTCTTCGAGCGCCGCAGCCAGCGCCACTGCCCGGCGCAGTACTGGCTTACCGCTCTTGTGCGCCGCGACGAACTCGGGATGCTTGGGGTTGATCGCTGTCGTATAGACGAACGTGTCGGCGTCGTCGAGGTGTGCGGGCGAGTGTCCTATGTGGACGGTGGCCCCGACTGCGCGCAGCGCGGCGACTGTGTTCGAGTCGCGTGCCTCGCAGCCGCTGACCGGCACCCCTCGGGCGATGAGGATGCGCGCGAGGCCGCTCATGCCGGCGCCGGCGATGCCCATGATGTGCACGCGACCGAGGTCGGCGAGCGGCGGGACGATGTCGGTGGCCGCGCTGCGGACGAGCGCGGCGCCCGGCGCGGCCCAGTCGGCGGGCCGGTCCGCGTCGGCGTCTTGGGTCGGTCGGCTCATCGCGCGCTCCGCGTTCCGAACCGCCGGTATTCGGCGGCGATGGTCAGCACTTGCCGGGCCAGGACGGTGTCGGCATCACGCGCACCAGCATGCCCTGCGGCGTCCGACATCGCATCGAGCACCGCCGGGTCGGTGATGCGTGGCGCGATCTCGTCCAAGATCCACTGGGCCGACAGGTCGACGTTGTCGACGAGCAAGCCACCGCCGGCGTGCACGATCGGCTCGGCGTTGTGCCGCTGTTCGCCACCGCGAAGCGGCAGCGGCACGTACGCGGCGGGCAGGCCGACGGCAGTCAGCTCGGCGCACGTCATCGCCCCCGAGCGGCACAGGACGAAGTCGGCCGCCGCATAGGCGTACTGCATTTCGTCGACGTACGGCCTTACGACGTACGGCGGTTCGCCGGCGGCGACGTCGACCGTGTTCTGCGGGCCGACGATGTGCAGCACCTGCACGCCCACCGCGCGCAGGCCTGACGCAGCGTCCTGCATCGCGGTGTTGATCGCGCGTGCGCCCTGCGAGCCACCGGTGACGAGCAGCGTGGGCGCGTCGGCGAGCAGCCCGAACTGCGAGCGGGCCGTCGCCTGCAGCGCTGCACGATCGAGGCCCGCGATCGCTGGGCGTAGCGGTATGCCGACCGGGGTCGCATGTGGCAGCTTGACGGCTGCCGATGCGGTGAACACGTGCCGGGTCATCCTCGCGGCGAGCCGGTTGGCCACGCCGGGTCGCGCGTTCGCCTCGTGGACGACGATCGGAATGCCATGTCGCCGCGCGGCGAGGTAGGCCGGCAGCGCGACGTATCCGCCGAATCCGACGACGACCTCGCTGCGATGCCGCTGCAGGATCTCGCCCGCGGCTCGCACGGCGTCAGCCAGCTTGCCGGGTGTGGCCAGCAGCGCGCGTCCAGGCTTGCGCGGCAGCGGCACCGGGGGGATCAGTTCGAGCGGGTAACCCCGCGCCGGGATCAGCGTGGTGTCCAGCCCGCGCTCGGTGCCAATGGCCGTGATCTGCGCGGACGCGTCGAGCCGCGTGATCGCGTCCGCGAGGTTCATGGCGGGCTCGATGTGTCCCGCAGAATGCCCGCCGGCGACCAGGATCCGTGGACCGCTCACGCCCGTTTCCGTTCTCCGCGGGCATGCCGGTACGGCGCGGGCGGCCCGGTGCGGCGCGGCGGCGGGAGCCGATGCACGGCAGGCTGCGGTCGTTGCGACGCGGCCCGGCTCGGTTGAGCCCGCGGTGCAGGTTTCTTGGCCGGCGGCTGCC
Source organism: Jatrophihabitantaceae bacterium (assembly GCA_036506855.1). Taxonomy (GTDB): domain Bacteria; phylum Actinomycetota; class Actinomycetes; order Mycobacteriales; family Jatrophihabitantaceae; genus DASXRA01. The sequence goes on along the minus strand of DASXRA010000348.1, from coordinate 5,169 downwards.
GCTTCGGGCGCCGCTTGGGCGCGGCATATGCCTTGGGTATCGGGACGCGCAGCCACCGCTCCAGTCGGCCACGCGTGCCGTTGGCCGCGGCCCGCTGTGCCGCCGCGACGGCCGCGGGCTCGTGCCGCGCGAAGCTGACGAGCATCCCGAACACGAGGAACGTCGCGAGCAGCGACGTGCCGCCTGCCGAGATGAACGGCAGCGGGATGCCCGTGACGGGCAGCAGGGCCGTCACGTAACCGACGTTGATCACGGCCTGGCCGCAGATCCATACCGTCGCCCCGGCCGCCGCCAGCCGGACGAACGGATCGGCGCTGCGACGGGAGATCCGCATGCCGGTGTACGCGAACAGCGCGAACAGCGCCAGCACCGCGACGCAGCCGATCAGCCCCAGCTCCTCGCCGATCACCGAGAACACGAAGTCCGTACTGGCATTGGGTACCCAGTCGTACTTGGACGTGCCGTTGCCGAGCCCGACGCCGAACACGCCGCCCGAGGCGAGCGCGTAGAGGCCCTCCACCGTCTGGTAACCGGCGCCCTTGTGCTCCTGGAACGGGTGGATGAACGTCATCAGCCGCTGCAACCGATACGGCTCCAGCACCGCCAGCAGCGTGACCGATGCGCCCACGGCGACGATCACTAGCGCGAAGTACCGCAGTGGCAGCCCGAGCATCCACAGCAGTCCGAGCAGGATCAGCACGAAGCAGACCGTCGTGCCGAGATCGGGTTCGAGCATGACCAGCGCACAGACGAGCACGAACGCCGGCACCAGCGGGATCAGGACGTGGCGGACGCGCTTGAGCGTGCGCAGGTGCTGCTTGCGGGCGAGCAGGTCGGCGCCCCAGAGCAGGATCGCGAGCTTCGCCAGTTCCGACGGCTGGACCTGCAGCGGCCCGAAGTCGACCCAGCGCCGCGATCCGTAGACGCCGACGCCGATGCCCGGCACCAGCACGGCGACGAGCGCGACGATCGAGATGATCAGCAGCGGATAGGCCATCAACCGGAACCGGCGCGGGTTCGCTCGCATCGCGAACCAGAAGATCGGTAACCCGACGACGACGAACTCGATCTCGCGGACGAGCTGCGTCCAGATCGCCGAGTGCTCGTCGTGCGAGGCGGAGATCGTGGTGGACGCAGCCATCAGCACGCCGAAGGCGAGCATCCCGCCGCCGGCGAGGAGCAACAGCTGCGCGGACGTGTACGGCCGGTCCAGGTAGTGACCGACCGTGCGGGTGGATGCTCGCCAGCGCCTGAGCCGCTTCGACGACTCGGGCGCCGCAGTCGCGCCGCTCACGTCGCGTCGAGCGCGGCAACGGCGGCTGCGAAGGCCGCGCCGCGAGCCGCGTAGCCGGTGAACATGTCGTAGGACGCGGCCGCCGGGGCGAGCAGCACCGTGTCGCCGGGACGCGCGAGTCCGGCCGCGGCGCGTACCACCTCGGTCATCGCACCATGGTCGGTCCTAGACACGTCGATCACCGGGATCTCGGGGGCGTGTCGGGCCAACGCGGCCTGCAGCAGCGCGCGATCGGCGCCCAGCAACACGACTCCACGCAGCCGGGACGCGACCGATGCCACGAGCTCGTCGACGGGCGTGCCCTTGAGCTGGCCCCCGGCGATCCAGACGACCCGGTCGTAGGCGGACAGGGACGCGCCGGCCGCGTGCGGGTTGGTGGCCTTGCTGTCGTCGACGAAGCGCACACCGTCCCGCTCGACGAGGAACTGGTTGCGGTGCGGGTCCGGCACGAATGCGCGAAGGCCGCGCCCGACCGCGTCCGCGGCAACGCCGTGAGCACGCGCAAGTGCGGCCGCCGCGAGCGCGTTCGACACATTGTGCGGGCCCGGCGGGCGGATGTCGTCCTCGCGAATGAGCTCGACCGGCTCGGCGCTGAACGCGTGGTCGACCAGGACGCCGGCGACGATGCCGAGCTGGCCGGCAATCGGCTCGCGCCGCGTCACGCCGACCTTGCGACCCTGTGCGCGCGACTCCGCGCCGGCCAGCAGCTCGGCGACATGCGGGTCGTCGATGTTGCCGATCGCCACCGGGGTGTCCCAGACCCGCGTCTTAGTCATGGCGTACGCGCCCATCGACCCGTGCCAGTCGATGTGATCGGGGGCGAGGTTGAGCAGCGCGCCCGCCTCGGGCTCGACCGTGGCCGACCAGTGCAGCTGGAAGCTGGACAGCTCGACGGCAAGCACATCGTAGGGCGGCTCGGCGGTGACGGCGTCGATGATCGAGACACCCACGTTGCCAACGGCCAGTGCGCGGAGCCCGTCGGCGTGCAGGATCGCCTCGAGCATGCGCACCGTCGTCGTCTTGCCGTTCGTGCCGGTGACCGCGAGCCACGGTGCCGCGTGCGCGTCGCGCAGCCGCCACGCCAGCTCGACCTCACCCCACACGGGCAGCCCGGCCGCGAGCGCCGCGACGAGCAGCGGGTGATCCGGCCGCCAGCCAGGCGAGGTGACCACCACCTCGACGCCGTCGGGCAGCCGCTCGGCAGAGCCGACGAACCTCGCGCCGGCGGCGACCAGTCCGGCCACCGACTCGTTCTCGGCGGAGTCGCTGAGCAGCACGCTTGCACCGCGCGCGAGCAGTGCGCGTGCGGCCGGCGCGCCGGCCACGCCCACCCCGCAGACGAGCACCGTGCGATCGGCGAACCGCTCAGCCATTGCCGACGAACTCGGCGTAGAACAGGCCCACTCCGAATGCGACCGCGATGCCGGCGATGATCCAGAACCGGACGATGATCGTGACCTCGTCCCAGCCGGACATCTCGAAATGGTGGTGGATCGGCGACATCTTGAACGCCCGCCGCCCGGTGCCCGTTCGCCATCGGGTGAACTTGAACCAGCCGGCCTGGATGATGCCGGACAGCGTGACCACCGCGAACAGACCGCCCAGCACGACCAACAGGAGCTCCGTACGCGAGAGTATGGCCAGGCCGGCCATCAACCCGCCGAGCGCCATCGACCCGGTGTCGCCCATGAAGATCTGCGCGGGCGACGCGTTCCACCACAGGAACCCGAAGCACGCGCTCATCGCAGCCGCGGCGATGATCGCGAGGTCGCGCGAGTCACGCACCTCGTAGCAGCCCTGCGGCCCACCGCCCGGCCCGCAGATGTGGCGCGCCTGGATGAACGCGATCAGCGTGAACGCGCCGAACACCATCGCCGCCGCGCCGGCCGCGAGGCCGTCCAGCCCGTCGGTCAGGTTCACCGCGTTGGACGTCGCCGAGATGATGACGTACGCGAGTACGACGAACCCGACTGAGCCGATACCGAACGCGGTGACATCGCGGACGTAGGAGACGTGCGTCGAGGCAGGCGTGAGCCCCATCCGGTTGCGAAACGCCAGTGCCAGCACCCCGAACGTGACCGCGACGACCAGCTGGCCACCGAACTTCGCGCGCGCCCGCAGGCCGAGACTGCGCTGCCGGCGCAGCTTGATGAAGTCGTCCAGGAACCCGACGACGCCGAGCCCGACCATCAAGAACAGCAGCAGTAGCCCGGACGCGGTCGGCCCACGGCCGCCCTGGAACGCCGTGACGATGTGCGCCGCGAAGTAGCCGACGATCGTCGAGCCGATGATGACGACTCCGCCCATGGTGGGCGTTCCGCGCTTGACCATGTGCGTCGGCGGCCCGTCGTTGCGGATCTCCTGCCCGAACCCGCGCTTGCGGAAGAACTGCACGACGAGCGGGGTGCAGAGGATCGAGCAGAGCAGGGCAGCGAGCGCTGCGGCAAGTGCGGTTCTCACGGCCGCGCCTGCGCGACATCGGGCGCCATCTCGTCACCGAGCGCGACAGCCACGCGTTCGAGGCTGGCCGACCGCGACGCCTTGACGAGGACGACGTCGCCCGGCCGCACCTGCGCGCGGAGCAGGCTGATCGCCGCATCGGTGTCGGGCACCCACACCGCGTCGAGCCCTGTCGCGCCGCGCACGATCGACCGTGCCTGCTCGCCGACCGCGACCAGGCGCCCGACGGCCAGTTGCGCGGCGAGCCGTCCGACTGTTTCGTGCTCCGGCGCCGCGGTATCGCCGAGTTCGGCCATCGGCCCGAGCACTGCCCAGGTACGCGCCAGGCGGTCGCGCCCGATCCAGGCGAGCGTCTCGAGCGCGGCGCGCATCGACTCGGGGTTGGCGTTGTACGCGTCGTTGAGGATCAGCACGCCGTTGCGCTCACGCGGCTCCATGCGCCGGCTCGACCTGGCGGTCGCGTCGCTCAAGGCCTCCGCCGCAGCGTCCAGCGGCATACCGCATTCCAGCGCGACGGCGGCTGCGGCGAGCGCGTTGCCGACCTGGTGGCGACCGATCACGCGCAGCGCGACCGGTGCGGATTCGCTGCCCGCGTGCAGGCGGAACACCCCGCGGCCCAGATCGTCGAGCCGCACGTCGGTGGCCCGCACGTCCGCGCCGGCCGACTCGCCGAACGTCACGATGCGCGCTGCCGTTCGCGACGCCATCGCGGCGACGAGTGGATCGTCGGCATTCAGTACGGCGACACCGCCGTCCGCGGGCAATGCCTCGACCAGCTCGCCCTTGGCCTGCGCGATCGCGTCCTGCGAGCCGAACACGCCGACGTGTGCGCTACCGACGTTCAGCACCACGCCGATCCGCGGCGGCGCGATGTCGGTGAGATAACGAATGTGTCCAATCCCCCGTGCGCTCGTCTCCAGGACGAGGAAGCGAGTGTCCACTGTGGACAGTAGCACTGTGTACGGATGTCCTAACTCATTGTTGAACGACTCGGGCGGGGCAATCGTCGGGCCCAGCCGCTCGAGCAGCTGAGCCAGCAGGTCCTTCGTCGACGTCTTGCCGGACGAGCCGGTGACTGCCACCACGGTCACGCCGGTGAGCCGGCGCACCACCGCCGAGGCCAGCGCCGCGAGCGCGGTGAAGCCGTCGCCCACCTCGATGCTCGGCGCGTCGACCGGTCGGGTGACGATCGCCGCCACGGCGCCGGACGCGATCGCCTGACCGACGAAGTCGTGGCCGTCGGCGTGCTCGCCGGGAAACGCGAGGAACAACCCGCCGGGCGCGACCCGTCGCGAGTCGAACTCCACCGGGCCGGTGACGGGAGTATCGGGGTCGGCGCCGCGCAGTCGTCCACCGGTGATCTCCGCGATGTCGGCGAGCGTGAGGCGTATCAACTCATGCGCTCCTCGATCGCC
>DASXRA010000347.1:0-2693 GCA_036506855.1 Jatrophihabitantaceae bacterium | reverse complement strand
GCCGGCCCCAATACCCCCCTGGGTATGTGTACGATGGACTCATGCGACTGGACGAGACAGCATCGGCCGATGTGATCCGGCGACTTCGGCGCGTCGAGGGCCAGGTCGGCGGCATCGTGAAGATGATCGAGAACGGCCGCGACTGCGCCGAGGTCGTCACTCAGTTGGCAGCCGCGAGCCGGGCGCTCGACCGTGCGGGATTCCACCTGCTCTCGTCCGGCATGCGGCAGTGCCTCACTGCCGCGGCGAACGGCGAGCAGGAGCCGATGAGCGCCCAGCAACTGGAGAAACTCTTCCTCAGCCTCGCCTGATCCGCCGTCTACGAACGCGAAAGGACAGCACCATGAGCACCGTCGCTCTGACCGCAGATACCTTCGAACCCACTGTCACAGGCGACGGCATCACGCTCGTCGACTTCTGGGCGTCGTGGTGCGGCCCGTGCCTGCGATTCGGCCCGGTCTTCGACAACGCGAGCCAGAAGCACGCCGACATCACGTTCGCCAAGGTCGACACCGAAGCCGAGCGGGCCTTGGCCGCCTCGCTGCGGATCACATCGATCCCAACCCTGATGGCCTTCCGCGACGGCATCCTGGTGTTCGCCCAGCCAGGTGCCCTACCCGAGCGGCAGCTCGAAGAGGTCATCGCCGCGGTCCGCGACCTGGACATGGACGAGGCCCGGCGCGCGATCGCCGAGCAGGTCGCGTCCGCCAAACGCGCAGCGTCATGACGCCTCACCAGCCCGGCCAGATCGCGGTGCACCACCTCGACGGGGACCGCTTCGCGATCAGCGTCCGCGGCCACACGATCAGTGTCGATCAACCCGTGGACGCCGGTGGCACCGACACAGCACCCACTCCGACCGAGCTGTTCGTCGCCAGTGTCGCGGGCTGCGTCGCGCACTACGCCCGCCGCTACCTCGCCCGTCACGACATCGGCTCGGACGGCATGGCAGTCACGGCCCGCTACGTCATGGCCGAACGGCCGGCACGCGTCGACGCGGTCGACATCCACATCACCCCGCCCGATTCGCTGCCGGTCGAGCGACGCGACGCTTTCCTCGCCGTCGCGTCGCACTGCACCGTCCACAACAGCCTTGCCCAGCCGGTGGCCGTGCAGATCGAACTCGACGCGCCATTGGCGGCCGTTCCCTAGACGGGCGAGCTGATCCGTCCGGAGATCTGGTCGAAGCAGTAGTACAGCGCGATCACGCCATGGACTGCGAGCGTGGCGACCGCGCTGACGAACGACAGCCCGACCGTCGCCGCGTAGACGACCGAACCAACTCCGAATCGCCGCAGCGTCGCCGCCGACTCGGCCCGGCTCAGCCGAGCGTGCGTGAGCTCGGCGTCCCGGGTGATCGCCAGCCACAACCCGCTGAACGCGAAGGACATCAGCAGCATCGTCGCGCTGTAGACGGCCGCCGCGACGTGGGACGCGCTGCCCGGTGCCGTCAGGTACTCGGCCAGCAGCCGGGTCGGGAACGGGATGACCGACACGACGAACAGCAGGAGCAGGTTGGCGAACAGGACGCCGCGATCGACCTGGCGCACGAGGCCGAACATCGCGTGGTGGTTCGTCCAGATGATGCCGATGACCAGGAAGCTCACCACGTAGGCGAGATAGGACGGCCACTGGCGCCCGAGCGCACGGGCCAGATCGTGGTCGGCCAGCGTGTCGCGAGCCGGGACGCGAAGATCGAGTACCAGCAACGTGATCGCGATGGCCATCACGCCATCGCTCAATGCCTCCAGCCGAGCGCTGTCGCGCATGAGCTACCTCGTGATCTGCCGGGGGCGATCCGGGCACCGCCGCGCCCGCCGGTCCGACCATATCCTCGCCCCGTGTTGGCCGGACCGACGGGCAAGCCAGCGTGCTACTCGCGGACGCTCTCCGGCGGTCCGAGGTAGCTGTCCTCGACGCCGCCCGCATCGATGACGAAGCTCTGCGCGATGACGGTCGGGTCGATCATCCAGAACTTCAGCGTGTGCGCACCGGGCTTGTCGATCAGGTGCGTCGTCACCGTGCGGTTGACGTTGTCGGACGTGTTGCGCTCCCACTGCCGGTTCATCGTGGCGTCGCTCGAACCGGTCTGCTGCATGATGTTGACGACCTGCGGTGTCTCGCCGTCGATGGAGATGGCGTACTTCAAGCCGTCGTGGGCCAGGACGTCGTTGCGTGGCGACAGGTTCGCCCACACCTTCACCGGGCCGGCCGTCGAGAGCGTCATCGTGTATTCGAGCCGTGGGCTGTTCGCGCCGAGCGCCACCGTCGGCGCGGTGATCGGGGCCGGCTCCATTCCCGCGCCGGTGCGGCCGATGCCGGGGATGCGCAGCCACGACACACCGTTCGCGCCGACCGCGCGCGAGTAGTGGTCGGCGTTCATCGCGACGTAGCCGTTCGCCTCGACGAACCCGTGTACCGAGCCGGTCGGGTTGTCGACGACGGCCTGCACCACGACGCTCGCGCCGTTCGGCCCGGACACCGTGATCGGGACGGTGGTCGTCCCCTTCGGGGCGTGCTGCCAGTCGACGCTCACGGTGGCGCGCGTCTGCTTGTCGACGGTGCCCTGGTTCGGCGTGACGTGCAGCCACGGCTGCGCGGCGGTGATGCTGTACGCGAACGGCGTCGAACCGCGGTTGAAGACGTCGATGTACTGCCCAGGCTGCGCCTGGTACGGGCTGAAGCTCGGCAGC
>DASXRA010000346.1:0-17175 GCA_036506855.1 Jatrophihabitantaceae bacterium | reverse complement strand
CGGCGACGGCACGATCAAGATCGAGATGAACTTCCTGCCGGACGTCTACGTCCCGTGCGAGGTGTGCAAGGGCGCGCGCTACAACCGCGAGACCCTCGAGGTGCACTACAAGGGCAAGACGATCTCCGAGGTCTTGGAGATGCCGATCGACGAAGCCGCTGAGTTCTTCAAGCCGATCAGCCGGATTGCGCGTCATTTGGAGACGCTCGTCGACGTGGGTCTGGGCTACGTGCGGCTCGGCCAGCCGGCGCCGACGCTGTCCGGGGGCGAGGCGCAACGGGTGAAGCTGGCCTCGGAACTGCAGAAGCGCTCGACCGGACGGACGATCTACGTGCTCGACGAGCCGACCACCGGCCTGCACTTCGAGGACGTGAACAAGCTGCTCGGCGTGCTGCACTCGCTGGTCGAGAAGGGCAACACCGTGCTGGTCATCGAGCACAACCTCGACGTCATCAAGACCGCTGACTGGATCATCGACATGGGCCCAGAGGGTGGTTCGGGCGGCGGGATCGTCGTCGCCGAGGGGACGCCCGAGCAGATCGTCGAGGTCGAGGGGTCGCATACCGGCCGGTTCCTGCGGCGTGCGCTCGACCTGCCGGCTCCGCCACGCAAGCCGGCCAAGGTCGTCAAGCGCACCCGCGCCAAGGCGGCGGCGCGCTGACGGACGTCAACAGCCCGGCCATTGCGGCGGGCGACGCCGCGACAGGGCGCCGTACGATCCTGGCCGGACCGTTTGACGGATCGGAGCCAGCATGGACGACGACGTCCGCCGAGTAGTGATCGTCGGAGCCAGTCTCGGCGGTGCGAGCGTCGCGGCCGCCTTGCGCGAGCGTGATTTCGCGGGCGAGGTCATGCTGATCGGCGAGGAGCTGCTGCGGCCCTACGAGCGTCCTTCGCTGTCGAAGTCCTACCTGGCCCGGCAGGACGAGACGCCGACGTTCGTCCATGACGAGGACTACTACGACGACCACGATATCCGCCTGGACCTCGGCGTCACAGTCACCGCGATCGACCGCGCTTCCCGTACCGTGCAGCTCGCCGGCGGAGGGTCCGAGCCCTACGACCGGCTCGTGCTCGCGACCGGGTCGAGGCCTCGCCGGCTCGCTGTTCGCGGCGCGGACCTCGAAGGCGTGGTCACGCTGCATACTGCGGGCGACTCCGACCGGATGCGCGAGCGGGCGCGAGCGGCAGGCAACGCGGTGGTCGTCGGCGCGGGCTGGATCGGCTGCGAGGTCGCTGCCTCGCTGCGCCAGTCCGGGGTCGAGATCACCCTGATCGATCCGCTCGAAGCGCCGCTCGCCCGGGTGCTCGGCGCCGAGGTTGGCCACCACTTCGCCGAGCTGCATCGCGCGCACGGCGTCGACCTGCGGATGGGCACCGGCGTCACGGAGATCCTCGGATCGGGTGACGCCGCCGGCGTGCGCCTCGACACGGGCGACGTCCTCGAAACTGAGCTCGTCGTCGTCGGCATCGGGGCCACTCCGCGAATCGAGCTCGCGGAGGCAGCCGGGCTGGATCTGCGGCTGGGCGGTGTCCGGACCGATGCGCGGCTGCGGACATCGGACCCCGCGATCTACGCGATCGGCGACATCGCGGCGATGTACCACCCGCTGTACGGCACCGAGGTGCGCGTCGAGCACTGGGCGAACGCGAAGGACCAGGGCGCGTACCTCGCGGGCTCCATCCTCGGCGATGCGGAGGACTACGCGCGCCCGCCGTTCTTCTACTCCGACCAGTACGACCTGGGCATGGAGTACCGCGGCTGGGTCGACCCGTCAGTTCCGGCCGAGGTTGTCCTCCGCGGCAAGCCGGGCGAGGGCGGGGGTGGCTGGTTCGCGTTCTGGCTGCAGGACGGCCGCGTCCAGGCCGGGATGAACGTCAACGAATGGGACGACGGCGATGCCATCGAGCGCCTCGTGACGGTGCGTCCGCGGCTCGACGCCGCGCGGCTGGCGTCCCTGGACGTACCCCTCAGCGAGATGGTCTGACACGTCTGTGTCAGACTGCTCGGTCATGGATCTTGACGCGTTCATCGCCGGGCTGCCCAAGGCCGAACTGCACGTTCACCACGTCGGATCCGCGTCGCCGCGGATCGTCGCCGAACTCGCCGCCCGGCACGAGGGCGAGACCCCGGTGCCGGCCGACGCCGACGCCCTGGCCGACTACTTCACGTTCACCGACTTCGCGCATTTCATCGAGGTCTACCTGTCCGTCGTCGACCTGATCCGCGACCCGCGTGACCTCTGGACGCTGACCTATGAGATCGCCCGCGAACTCGCGGCACAGAACGTCCGCTACGCCGAGCTGACGCTCACGCCGTACTCGTCGGTGGTGCGCGGCATTGCGGCCGAGGCGTATTGCGAGGCGGTCGAGGACGCCCGCAACCGGGCGGCCGCGGACTTCGGTGTCGCGCTGCGGTGGTGCTTCGACATTCCCGGCGAGGCCGGGCTGCCCGCGGCCGACGTCACGCTGGACGTCGCGCTTCGGCAGCGCCCGGACGGCCTGGTGAGCTTCGGGCTCGGCGGCCCGGAGATCGGCGTGCCGCGCGAACCGTTCGCGCCGCACTTCGCGCAGGCACGCGCCGCCGGGCTGCACAGCGTGCCGCACGCCGGCGAGTCGACCGGTCCGCAGACGATCTGGGACGCGATCCGCTACCTCGGCGCCACGCGGATCGGGCACGGCATCTCGGCGGCGCGCGACCCGGAACTGCTCGAGTACCTCGCCACGCACGGCATCGGGCTGGAGGTGTGTCCGACATCGAATGTCTGCACCCGCTCCGTCGCGTCGCTGGCCGAGCATCCGCTTCCGGCACTGGTCGCCGCCGGGGTACCCGTGACGATCAACTCCGACGACCCGCCCATGTTCTCGACCACGCTGAACAACGAGTACGCGGTTGCGGGCGAACTGCTCGGTCTGGGCGCACAGGGGGTGGCCGACCTGGCCCGTGCCGCTGTCCGCGCCTCGTTCCTCGACGAGGCCGGCAAGACGGCCTTGCTAGTCGAAATCGACGACTACGCGTCGCTCGCGATGGCGGGCTGAACCTGCGGGCACGGCGCGGACGACATGCGCTGACGCTAGGAAACACTAGGCTCGACGGCGTGCCTGATCCGTCCACGTACCGCCCCGCTCCAGGCACCATTCCGGTCGGGCCAGGGGTGTATCGGTTCCGCGACGAGCATCGCCGGGTCATCTACGTCGGCAAGGCAAAGAGCCTTCGCCAGCGCCTGAACTCCTACTTCGCGGACCTCTCGCTGCTGCATGCGCGCACTCGGCAGATGGTCACGACGGCGGCCAGCGTCGAGTGGACCGTGGTGCGGACCGAGGTCGAGGCGCTGCAGCTCGAGTACTCGTGGATCAAGGAGTTCGATCCGCGCTTCAACGTCCGCTACCGCGACGACAAGTCCTACCCGTCCCTGGCCGTCACGCTGTACGAGGAGTTCCCGCGGCTGCAGGTCATGCGCGGCCCCAAGCGCAAGGGCGTGCGTTACTTCGGCCCGTACTCGCACGCGTGGGCGATCCGCGAGACGCTCGACCTGCTGCTGCGCGTCTTCCCGGCCCGCACGTGCTCGGCGGGCGTGTTCAAGCGCGCGGGCCAGATCGGCCGCCCGTGCCTGCTCGGCTACATCGGCAAGTGCAGCGCGCCGTGCGTGGGCCGGGTGTCCGCAGAGACGCACCGGCAAATTGTCAACGATTTCTGCGACTTCATGGCCGGCAAGACCGATCAGCTCATCAAGCGCCTGGACCGCGAGATGGCCGAGGCGAGCCGCGAGCTGGAGTTCGAGCGCGCCGCACGGCTGCGCGACGACGTCGAGGCGCTGCGTCGCGCGATGGAGAAACAGGCCGTCGTCTTCGGCGACGGCACCGACGCGGACGTCGTGGCGTTCGCCCAGGACGATCTCGAAGCAGCCGTCCAGGTGTTCCACGTGCGTGGCGGGCGCGTGCGCGGCCAGCGCGGCTGGGTGGTCGACAAGGTCGAGGACGTCACCACGCAGGACCTCGTTGAGCACTTCGTCAGCCAGTTCTACGGTTCGGACGAGGACTCGGCAGCGATCCCGCGCGAGATCCTCGTGCCCGAGCTGCCCGAGAACGCCGGCGTACTGGGCGACTGGCTGAGCATGCGGCGGGGGAGCCACGTGTCGCTCCGGGTGCCCCAGCGTGGCGACAAGCGCGCCCTGCTCGAAACCGTCGGGCGCAACGCCGCCCAGGCGTTCACCCAGCACAAGCTCAAGCGGGCCTCGGACCTGACCGCGCGCTCGCAGGCGCTTGCCGAGTTGCAGGACGCTCTCACGCTGCCCGTCGCCCCGCTGCGGATCGAGTGCTTCGACGTCAGCCACGTGCAGGGCACGAACGTGGTCGCCAGCATGGTCGTCTTCGAGGACGGGCTGGCCCGCAAGAGTGAGTACCGGCGATTCGCGATGCGCGAGAGCGGTGGCGACACGGACTGGATCGCCGAGGCCGTCCGCCGGCGGTTCGCGCGCTACCTCGACGAGCGGGTGGCGACCGGCGAGGCGGGTGTCGACGGCGTCGAGCCCGACGACGCCCGCCCCGGCGTCGACCCGACGACCGGCCGCCCGAAGAAGTTCGTCTACCCGCCGAACCTGCTCGTCGTCGACGGCGGCGCGCCGCAGGTGGCGGCGGCGCAGACCGTGCTCGACGAGCTCGGGATCGACGACGTGTCCCTGGTCGGACTGGCCAAGCGGCTCGAAGAGGTGTGGCTGCCCGGCGAGTCCTACCCGGTGATCCTGCCGCGCACGTCCGAGGGTCTCTACCTGTTACAGCGAGTGCGCGACGAGGCGCACCGCTTCGCGATCACGTTCCACCGGCAGAAGCGGTCACGGGCGATGACGACCTCGGTCCTCGACGGCATCGCCGGGCTCGGCGAGACGCGGCGCAAGGCGTTGCTGGCCCACTTCGGCTCGATCAAGCGGCTGCGCCAGGCCGGTGTGGACGATGTCGAGGCGGTGCCCGGCATCGGCCACAAGACGGCTGAGGCGATCGTCGCGGCGCTCGCCGACACCGCGCGCGGCAGCACGCCCGCGGTCAACGTCACGACCGGCGAGGTACTCGACGGTGCCGGTCGTTAGACGATGAACCCGCCCGCCAGGCAGGAGCCGAACGTGTCCCTGACTTCCGACGCGCCGCCGTCCGACCGTGGCGCCCTCGAGACGGTCGTGGTGAGCGGACTGTCCGGCGCCGGCCGCAGCACGGCCGCCAAGTGCCTGGAGGATCTGGGCTTCTTCGTCGTCGACAACCTTCCGCCCGAGCTGATCGCGACCATGGTCGATCTCGGCAGCCGCACGCAGGGCGCGATAACGCGCATCGCGGTCGTGATGGACGTCCGCAGCCGGGCGTTCTCCTCGGATCTGCGTGCCGTGATCCGCGACCTGGCCGAGCGAGGCCTGAGCCCGCACGTGCTGTTCCTCGAGGCACGCGACGAGGTTCTGGTGCGACGCTTCGAGAGCGTCCGCAGAGCCCACCCGTTGCAGGGCGACGGCCGGCTGATCGACGGGATCACCGCCGAGCGGATCCTCCTCGAGGGGCTGCGCGGCGAGGCTGACCTGGTAGTCGACACGAGCGACCGGTCGATCCACCAGTTGCGCGCCGAGATCGAGCGCGCCTTCGCCCTCGGCGGCGACATGGAAGGCCGCCCGCTGCTGCGGGCGACGATCGTGTCGTTCGGCTACAAATACGGGCTGCCCGTTGACGCCGACCTCGTGGTCGACGTGCGCTTCCTGCCGAATCCGTTCTGGATCCCGGAGCTGCGCGAGCAGACCGGCGAGGCCGGCGAGGTGCGCGACTACGTGCTGTCCCAGCAAGGCGCCATCGAGTTCCTTGATCGGTACACCGAGATCCTGGAGATCATCGGGGCGGGGTACACCCGCGAGGGCAAGCACTACCTGACCCTCGCGATCGGCTGCACCGGCGGCAAGCACCGATCGGTGGTGATGGCACGCGAGCTGGCCCACCGCCTCACCGCGATGGGGGTGCGCGCCACCGTCGTGAACCGGGACCTCGGACGTGAGTGAGACGCTGCGGGCAGTTGCCCTCGGCGGCGGCCACGGCCTGTACGCGTCGCTGTCGGCGTTGCGGCTGCTGACGACGGACCTGACCGCTGTGGTCACGGTCGCCGACGACGGCGGCTCGTCCGGCCGCATCCGCCGCGAGCTCGGCGTGCTGCCGCCCGGTGACCTGCGGATGGCACTGGCCGCGCTGGCCGGCGCCGACCCGGACGACACGCTGTGGGCCCAGGCGCTGCAGCACCGCTTCGGCGGCACCGGCGCGCTGGCCGGGCACCCGGTCGGTAACCTGCTGCTCGCCGGTCTGATGGACCGCTTCGGCGATCCGGTCGACGCGCTCGCCCGCGTCGGCGACATGGTTGGCGCCGTCGGACGCGTGCTGCCGATGAGCCCGGTGCCCCTCGACCTGATCGCCGAGGTCGACCGCTTCGACCCGGACGACCCGGTGCGCACCCGGCGCATCCGCGGCCAGTCCTCGATCGCGGCCACGCCGGGGCGGGTGCGCAACGTCCGGCTGCTGCCGACGGGAGCTCCCGCCTGTGCCCATGCGGCCGACGCGGTGCGCGAGGCGGACGTCGTCGTGCTCGGTCCGGGCTCGTGGTTCACCAGCGTCATCCCGCACCTGCTCGTGCACGAGCTGGGCCACGCTCTCGCCTCGACCAAGGCGACCGTCGTCGTCACGGTCAACCTGGTGCCGCAGGCCGGCGAGACCGACGACTTCTCGCCCGAGGAGCTGCTGCGAGCCCTCGGCGAGCACGCGGAACGCCATGGCGGCCTGTTCGTCGACGCGATCGTTGCCGACTCCGGCTCGGTCTTCGACCACCAGTCTCTTCGGGCTTACGCGCGCGACATCGGCGCGCGTCTCGTACTGTCAAGGGTCGCCGCAGACGACAGCCCGGAGCGGCACGACCCGGCACGTCTTGCTGGTGCATACCAGCTGGCACTCGACGGGGCCGAGCAGTGAAGGAGGGACGCCTATGGCGATGACCGCTGCGGTCAAGGACGAGCTGAGCCGGGTTCCAGTGTCGCGAGCGAGCTCGCGACGTGCCGAGGTCGCGACCGTACTGCGGTTCGCCGGAGCGCTGCACCTGATCGGCGGGCACATCGTCATCGAGGCAGAGCTCGACACCGGTTCGGTTGCTCGCCGCCTGCGCAAGGAAATCGCGGAGGTGTTCGGGCACGGCTCCGAGGTGCAGATCCTCGCCGGCGGTGGCCTGCGCAAGGGCAGCCGATACCTGGTGCGAGTGACCAAGGACGGCGAGGGGCTGGCCCGCCAGGCCGGGCTGGTCGATCTGCGCGGGCGCCCGGTGCGGGGCCTGCCGCATCACGTGGTGTCCGGCGGCCTCGCCGATGCCGAGGCTGCCTGGCGCGGCGCGTTCCTGGCGCATGGGTCGCTGACCGAACCGGGACGCGCCTGCTCGCTGGAGATCACCTGCCCGTCGACGGAGGCCGCGCTGGCCCTGGTCGGCGTTGGCCGGCGCCTCGGCGTCCCGTCGAAGGCGCGCGAGGTCCGCGGCTCGGATCGGGTCGTCGTCCGCGACGGCGATGCCATCGGGGCGCTGCTCACCCGGATCGGGGCTCACGAGAGCGTCCTGGCCTGGGAGGAGCGGCGGATGCGCCGCGAGGTACGCGCCACCGCCAACCGGCTGGCCAACTTCGACGACGCGAACCTGCGCAGGTCGGCGCGTGCGGCGGTCGCCGCCGGCGCCCGGGTGGAGCGCGCCATGCAGATCCTCGGCGACGAGGCGCCCGATCACCTGCTGCAGGCGGGGCGGCTCCGCCTGGAGCACAAGCAGGCCTCGCTCGAGGAGCTGGGCGGGCTGTCCGACCCGCCGATGACCAAGGACGCCGTAGCAGGGCGGATCCGGCGACTGCTCGCCATGGCCGACAAGCGAGCCGCCGACACCGGCGTCCCCGACACCGAGTCCGCGGTGACGCCGGAGATGCTCGCGCCGTAAATCTTGCACCACCATGTGGTGCGCGATGTGGTGTACGGTCCGGTGCATGACGAAGCGATTGAGCATCACGCTCGAGCCCGAGGACGAGCGAGCCGTGGAGTCATTCGGCACGAGGGGGACGCGCGAGCACGAGGCGCTGCTTGCCTGGGCGGCTCAGCGTGGGCTCGAGGTCACCGGCAGCACCGCAGAGGCGGCGCTGCTTCGCCTGCTCCTGCGTGCCGGGGTCGAGTCCTTGCGCACGTCTGCGCTCGACGTCGCGTACGCCGAGCTCGCGGTCTCGATGACCGGCGCGGAAAAGGCTGATTCGCGGGCCGCCCGCGACCGCTACGTGAGGCGTGCAGAGGGCAAGCGGGCTCGATGACCGCTCCGTTGCGTGGCCAGGTCTACCGCGTCGACCTCGGCCACGGGCCGAAGCCGTGGCTCGTCGTCAGCAACAACGCGCGAAATCGCAATCTCGACTCGGTACTCGCGGCGCGGATCACGACGACGGGCACGCATGCCGTCGTGCCAACGGTCGTCGCGTTGACGTCGGCTGACCCGCTCGTCGGGCACGTGCTGTGCGACGACCTGGTCCAGCTCTATCGCGACGAGCTCGTGAAGCGGGTCGGCGCCGTGAGCCCGTCGACCATCCGGGCGGTCGCCGACGGGCTGCGGATCGCGCTGGGTCTGTCCTAGCAGCGACCGGGGCGCAGCAGCTGCGCGCAGCGACCAGCTAGGGTTTCTGAGGGGACGGGTCGGCGAAGACCCGCGAACTCAGCTGACGACAATCGGGCATCGGCACGTATCAATACGAGGAGCTAGCGCAGTGACCGTTCGTGTGGGCATCAACGGCTTCGGCCGGATCGGCCGTAACTTCTTCCGCGCCGCCGTCGCGTCCGGCGCCGATATCGAGGTCGTGGCCGCGAACGACCTCGGCGACGTCGCGACCATGGCGCATCTGCTCAAGTACGACACGATCCTCGGCCGCTTCCCCGCCGAGATCGAGTCGGGCCCCGACGGCCTCCGGGTGGGCGGTCACACGATCAAGATGCTCGCCGAGCGCGACCCCGCTCAGCTGCCCTGGGGCGCGCTCGGGGCCGACGTCGTCATCGAGTCCACGGGCTTTTTCACCGACGCCGAGAAGGCGAAGGCGCACATCGCCGGTGGCGCGAAGAAGGTCATCATCTCCGCGCCCGCGAAGAACGAGGATCTGACCGTCGTCCTGGGCGTCAACGACGGCGACTACGATCCGGCGAGGCACACGATCATCTCGAACGCCTCGTGCACGACGAACTGCCTTGCGCCGCTGGCCAAGATCCTCGACGACGCAATCGGCATCGAGCGCGGCCTGATGACGACGGTCCACGCGTACACGCAGGACCAGAACCTGCAGGACGGGCCGCACAAGGATCTGCGCCGGGCCCGGGCGGCCGCGCTGAACATCGTCCCGACCACCTCGGGTGCCGCCAAGGCAATCGGCCTGGTGCTGCCCAAGCTCAACGGCAAGCTCGACGGGTACGCGCTGCGCGTCCCGATCGCCACTGGCTCGGCCACCGACCTCACGGTGACGGTGAGCCGCGAGACGACCGTGGACGAGGTGAAGGCCGCCTACCAGGCGGCGGCCGACGGCCCGTTCAAGGGGATCGTCAGCTACACCGAGGACCAGATCGTCTCTTCCGACATCGTCACCGACCCAGCATCGTGCATCTTCGACGCCGGGTTGACGAAGGTCATCGGCGACCAGGTGAAGGTCGTCGGCTGGTACGACAACGAGTGGGGCTTCTCGAACCGGCTTGTGGATCTGGCCGTGCTGGTCGGCGCTTCGCTGTAGGGGGCGGCGATGCGCACCCTCGACAACCTGATCAAGCACGGTGTATCGGGTCGGCGCATCCTCGTCCGCTCCGATCTGAACGTCCCGTTGTCGAAGGGATCACCTCCGAAGGTCACCGACGACGGCCGCATCCGCGCGTCCCTTCCGGTGGTGACCAAGTTGCTCGATCACGGCGGGCGGGTGATCGTCGTGGCGCACCTCGGCCGGCCCAAGGGCGCGCCCGATCCGCAGTACTCGCTCAGTCCGGTCGCCGACCGGCTGGCGCAACTGCTCGGGCGGCCGATCGAGTTCGCGCTCGACACGGTCGGCGAGAGTGCCCGGCTGCTCGCGAGCGATCTCAAGGACGGCGAGCTGCTGCTGCTCGAGAACGTGCGCTTCAACCCGGGCGAGACGAGCAAGGACGACGCCGAGCGCACGAGCTTCGCCAAGTGCCTCGCCTTCCTGACCGGTGGCGACGACGACGGTGGCGCTTTCGTCGAGGACGCGTTCGGCGCGGTGCATCGCAAGCACGCGTCGGTCTACGACGTGGCCAAGCTGCTGCCGCACTACTGCGGCGACCTGGTGCGGGACGAGGTTGCCGTGCTGCGCGAGCTCACCGGCGATCCGAAGCGTCCGTACGTGGTCGTGCTAGGCGGCAGCAAGGTCAGCGACAAGCTCGGGGTCATCAGCTCGCTGCTGCCCAAGGTCGACAAGCTGCTCGTCGGCGGCGGGATGTGCTTCACCTTCCTCAAGGCGCAGGGACACGAGGTCGGCGACTCATTACTCGAGGCCGATCAGCTCGATGCCTGCCGGACCCTGCTCGCCGAGAGCGGCGACAAGATCGTCCTGCCGACCGACGTCGTGGTCGCGGCCGAGGTCACCGACGACGCCGAGGCGCAGACCGTTGCGGCCGAGGCGATCCCGCCGGGCACGAAGGGTCTCGACATCGGGCCGCGGACGGTCGAGGCGTTTGCGGCCGAGCTTGCCGAGGCGCAGACCGTGTTCTGGAACGGGCCGATGGGTGTCTTCGAGGTCAAGCCGTTCGCGGTCGGGACGAAGGGCATCGCCGAGGCGGTATCCGTTGCGCCCGGCCTGACGGTCGTCGGCGGCGGTGACTCGGCAGCTGCGGTGCGCGCGCTCGGCATGGACAAGCACGCCTTCGGGCACATCTCGACGGGCGGCGGCGCGTCCCTCGAGTATCTCGAGGGCAAGACATTGCCCGGCGTGGCCGTGCTCGAGGAGATCTAGGTGCCGCCACAGCGCAAACCGTTGATCGCCGGCAACTGGAAGATGAACCTGAACCACCTCGAAGCCATCGCGCTCACCCAGAAGATCGCGTTCAGTCTCAAGGAGGAGCACCTCACCGCCGTCGAGGCCGTCGTGCTGCCGCCGTTCGTCGACCT
Source organism: Jatrophihabitantaceae bacterium (assembly GCA_036506855.1). Taxonomy (GTDB): domain Bacteria; phylum Actinomycetota; class Actinomycetes; order Mycobacteriales; family Jatrophihabitantaceae; genus DASXRA01. The sequence continues at coordinate 6,008 of DASXRA010000346.1, read as the reverse complement.
GCGCAGCGTGCAGACGCTGGTCGACGGCGACCGGCTGCTGATCGGCTACGGGGCACAGGACGTCTCACCGCACGAGTCCGGGGCGTACACCGGCGACATCAGCGCGGCAATGCTCGCCAAGCTGGGTTGCAGCTACGTCGTCGTCGGCCACTCCGAGCGGCGCGAACACCACGGCGAGGACGACGCCCTGGTGAACGCCAAGGTCAAGGCGGCCTACCGGCATGGGATCGTGCCGATCCTGTGCATCGGCGAGACGCTGGACGTGCGCGAGGCGGACGGTCACATCGCGCACTGCGTATCCCAGCTCGACGGCGCGCTGGCCGGCGTCACGGCCGAGCAGGCGGCGAACATCGTGATCGCCTACGAGCCGGTCTGGGCGATCGGCACGGGCGAGGTGGCCACGCCGGCTGACGCACAGGAGGTTTGCGCCGCGATCCGCGAGCAGCTCGGCGTCCGGTACACCACGGAGCTCGCGGCCGGCGTGCGGACCCTCTACGGCGGCTCGGTGAAGGCGAGCAACGCCGCCGAGATCGTCGCACAGCCCGATGTCGACGGCGCCCTCGTCGGCGGCGCGAGCCTGGACGGACCCGAGTTCGCGACCATCGTGCTGGCCGCTCGTCCGGGGCGTGCGACGTGACGCGTCTGCGCAACAGGTACGCTGTGCGGGCAAGTTTGACGCACCCAAACTAAGGCCGGTCAATGATCTTCGCGCTTTCGATCGTGCTGGTTCTCGTGAGCCTGCTGCTCATCGTGCTCGTCCTGCTGCACCGCGGAAAGGGTGGCGGACTGTCGTCGATGCTGGGCGGGTCCTTCTACTCGAACCTGTCCGGCTCATCCGTCGTCGAGCGCAACCTCGACCGGCTCACCGTCATCGCCGGCGTCGTCTGGGCGATCTGCATCATCGGGCTGGGACTGCTGTACAAGAACAGCTGAACCGGTACCTGTCCGTCGCTAACCCTGCGTCATCCCGAGGAGAACAAACGTGGCCGGTGGCAGTGCGATCCGCGGAAGTAGGGTCGGAGCCGGCCCGATGGGCGAGAAGGAACGTGGCGAATCGGCTCCGCGGCAGCGCGTCTCGTTCTTCTGCGCCAACGGGCACGAGGTGCGGCCCGCATTCGCCCTCGAGGCGGTGCTGCCCGACACCTGGGACTGCCCGCGCTGCGGCTTTCCTGCCGGTCGCGAGTCGGCCGCTCCGCCGAACGCGCCGCGCAACGAGCCGTACAAGACGCACCTGGCTTACGTGAAGGAACGTCGCAGCGACGAGGACGGCGCTGCGATCCTCGAGGAAGCGCTGCAGCGCCTGCGCACTCGTCGCGGCGAGGCCTGACCGGCCGGTCGCGTTATCCGATCGTGACCAGTCTGATGTGCGCCGTCCTGTTACGGTGCGGAAGGCCCGCTAACACCCAGTTCGGCCGGCTAGTGTCGTCGCCTGACCGCCGGTTCGCCAGCGAATGTCGATGCCTGTCCGATGCCGTCTCGCCGGTCGGCGGAAGGCGCGCACGCTGGTTCGGCGGGTCGTCGCGGCACTCGGCGAGGAGATCCGATGAACTTCAGACGGCCACGCTTCCCGTACATCACCCTTCCTGCCCGGCTGCAAACGCGTTGGGCGCGCCTGCTGCTCGCGCTGGCGGTGGTCGCCGCACTGGCGGTAACGGCCGTCAGCGTCACCGCCGGCACCGGCAAGGACTCCGGCCGGCACGACGCGGACCGCACAGGTCAGGACCGCGACAAGGACGTGCAGGGCTCCGAGCCGGGCGAACAGTCCGAGGAAGGCGAGGAGGGCGAGGACGACGGTGGTCCGGTGGCGCCGGCCGAGTACCTCACGCAGAAGTTCACGTCCGGGCAGAATGTCAGCCAGGCTCAGATCGAGCACGCGATCGACCAGGCGAGGGCAATGCCGACCGGCGGCGGCACGTGGAGCCTGGTCGGCCCGTCGAACGTGGGCGGCCGGATGACAGATCTCGTCGTCGACCCACACCACGCCGACACGCTGTACGTCGCGGCATCCGGCGGCGGCGTCTGGAAGAGCACGGACGCCGGAGCCACGTTCCAGGCGGTCTGGCCGACCGAGTTCACCCAGACGCTGGGCGCGCTCGCAATGGGCTCGGACGGCACGTTGTGGGCGGGAACCGGCGAGGCGAACCCGTCCGGTGGCGGCCTGACGTTCTTCGGCAACGGCGTCTACAAGTCGACCGACGGGGGAGCGCATTGGCAGCAGTGGGGCCTCACCGACGCCGGCGCGATCGGCCGGATCCTGGTAGATCCAGCGGACCCGTCCGTCGTGTACGTTGCCGCGGCCGGCAACCTCTCGGGCACGGCCGGCCAGCGCGGCATCTACCGCCTGGTCGGTCCCGGCCAGAACTGGCAACAAGTGCTGCCGACGCCGAACAACACGACCGGAGGCATCGACCTGGCGATCGACCCGTCCGATCACGATCGGGTCTTCGCGACGCTGTGGGACCACAAGCGCAACAACGGAGCGCGGGTGTACGGCGGCGTGGGCTCCGGGCTGTTCCGGTCCGGCGACGGCGGTGACACCTGGACGCGACTGGAAAATGTGACCGGCGTGGCAACGACCGACGCTGCCGGCACCGGCCTGACGAGTGACGCGAGCCTGGGCCGCATCGGCGTCGCGATCGCACCCGGCGATCCGAACCGCGTGTACGTCGTGTCCGGCACGCAGTACGGCCTGGACAAGGGTTTCTACGTCTCCAATGACGGAGGCGACTCGTTCGTGCCGAGCGGGCGGGCCGGCGGCAACAGCGGGTACGAGTGGTGGTTCGGCCGGCTCTGGGTCGACCCCGCGAACAAGGACCACGTGTTCAATGCCGACGTCAACCTGCGCGAGTCGAACGACGGCGGCGCGACCTGGCACACGTCCAGCGGCGTGCATGCCGACCAGCACGCCATGCAGTGGGATCCGAACAGCGCGCACCGGGTCTACGTGGGCAACGACGGCGGTATCTACCGCTCGGAGTCCGACGGGTCGACGGGCAGCTGGGTGCACGCTACCTACGAGCCGTTCAACCAGTCGTATCATCTGGCGGTCGCGGCCGACGATCCGAGCCGGCTGGCCACCGGGCTGCAGGACAACGGCAGTGTGCGCACCTGGACCGCCACGTCGCCACCGTCGGACCTGACGCAGTGGAACGCGTACGGCGGCGGCGACGGCCACGAGGTTTTGATCGACCCGACCGACCACAACACGTTCTACGAATGCTCCCAGGTCGGCTCGTGCCGGCGGCACGTCGACTCCGGCGGGACGACGCAGACGATCGCGTTCGGTCAGCGCCACTCCAACCGGATCACGACCGACACCCCGCTGGTGCTCGACCCGACGGATCACAACGTCGTCTACTTCGGCGGCAACGTGCTCGACCGGTCGACCGACCAGGGCGTCACGTTCACCCAGATCAGCCCGCCGGGTGACTACCTGACCGGGCCGGTGCCGCCGGACGAGAACGACCAGGGGCCCTTCTACGCCAACGAGTACGCGACGATCACCTGGGTCGCTCCGGCGAAAACCGATCCGAACACGATTTATCTCGGCACCGACACCGGCAGGCTGTGGAAGACCACTGACCTCGGCGCGACCTGGACCGAGTTCGCCGGCAAGGGCCTTCCGGTGCGTTGGGTGAACTCGATCGTGGTCGACCCGACCAACGCCGACCACGTGTTCGTCGCGTACTCCGGCTACCGGGAAGGTGACCTGTCCTCGAACGTGTGGGAGACGACCGACGGCGGTCAGAGCTGGGCGAACATCAGCGGGACGCTGCCCAACGGGCCAGTCGAGATGCTCACGTACGACCAGGCCCGGCAGCAGCTGTACGCGGCGACCGACCTCGGCGTCTTCTACGACAAGAACAGCAACAAGAACTGGAAGCGGCTGGGCCACGGACTGCCCGCATCGCCGGTGCTCGACATCAAGATCACCGGCGACGGGACGACCATCTACGGGGCCACGTTCGGTCGCAGCGTGTGGCGGATGCCGCTGCCGTCGAGCTGACCAGGCGACGGTGTCAGGTCAACGTGACCGTCATCCGGTGATCGACGCCGCGGCCGTGGACGGGGTCGCTGCCGCGGATGTGCACCGAATGCTCGGTGATGTGTGCCCGATACAGCCGCAACGGGGCCGGGTGCCGCAGCTTGTCGATCGGAAACACGTCCTGTTCCGGGAATCGCGCCCGGCATGCGACGTCGGCGCATCCCTCCAGGTCGGCATCGGGAACCTGCTCGGCTCGCGCGATCAGGTACACCGCCTGGCCAGCCCCGATCGGCGCGGCCGAGTCGAACACCACCATGCTGACCTCGGGATGCTCCGCGAGGTTTCGCGAGTGGTGGGCCTCCGGCGAGGACAGCCAGTAGAGCAGCTGGTACCCGTCCGGGGCGTAGTACACCGGTGAGACCCTCGGCCGGCCGTCCGGGTCCACGGTGCCGAGCACCATGTACCGGCTCGTGTCGATGAGCCGCCTGGCCAGCGCAGCGAGATCCCGGGTGCTTGTCATTGCGTCGCGGGTCAGGATACCGGCGGCCGGTAGAGGTTGGTGGGCAGCTTCGCGGCTGCCGCGCGGTCGAGCAGCCACAGCGTGCGATGCCGTCCGTGCGGTCCGGCCGCGGGCACCTGGACGCGGCCCGCGCCGCCGAGCGCGAGCGCCACGGCGCGTGCCTTCGACCCGCCCGCCGCGACGAACCAGACCTCGTTGGCTGCTTCGAGGCTGCGGAACGTCAGCGAGATCCGGGTCGGCGGCGGCTTGGGCGAGTTGCGTACCGCGATGACCGCGGCGTCCTCCTCGTAGACGCCGGGATGCTCGGGGAACAGCGACGCGCAGTGGCCGTCCGGGCCGATGCCGAGCAGCACGGCGTCGAAGTGCGGCACGTCGCCGTCGTGCTGTTCGAGCACAGCGCCGGCGAGCTCGGTCGCGTAGGCGTCGGCCGCGGCCTCGGCGTCGTCGCCGAACTCGGCGCCGGCCGCGGGCATCCGGTGCACGTTGGCCGGGTCGAGGGGGAGCGCGTCGAACAAAGCCGCGAAGGCGGCCCGGTCGTTGCGATCGGGCGAGTCGGCGGCGACGAACCGTTCGTCACCCCACCAGACGCTGACCCGGCGCCAGTCGACGGAGTCGCGCGCCGCAAGCCTGCGTAGCGCCGCCATCGTCTGTTCGAGGATGCCGCCGCCGGTGACGACGAGGAATGCGAGCGGCCGCACGCTCAGTGCGGACACCAGGGTGGCGACCAGGCGGGCCGCGACGTCGTCGGCGAGCTGGTCGGCGGTCGGCTCGACGACGATCTCCGGCACGGCGCCCATCGGCTCAGCTCACCGCGCCGGCTGCGTCATCGGCGAGCGCCGGGTCCTTCCAGATGTGGACGCGCTGCCTGGGCCGATCGGCCAGCCCGCTCAGGTCGGTGACTGCGCCGATCGCGCGGGCGAAGATCTCGTCGTCGTCGAGGCGGCGCAGTTCCTCGGCGAGCAGCTCGCCCAGTGAGCGGTCCGGGAACGGGGCGATGGAGTCGCGCTGGCCCTGGCGCCGCAGGACGAGCTTGCCGCCGTCGGCGTCCGCGGTGATGTCGGCGCCGTCGGCGAACTGGATGTCGACCTTGTCGATGCCGTCCTCCGCGGACACGGTCACCGGGACGTGGAAGCCCAGCCGCGACGACAGCCAGCCGGCCAGCAGCAGCGCCGACGGGTCGGACTCGTCGCCGTAGACAGTCGCGGACGCCGGGGCGTCGTGGTGGCCGTCAAGTGCGGAGGCCAGCGCTGCGCGCCAGCCGGTGATGCGCGTCCAGGAAAGGTCGGTGTCGCCCGGTGCGAAGTCGACGGCCCGCTGGCGCAGCGCGCCGACGCGATCGGCGGCCCGCGCCACATCGGTGATCCGCCGGTCGGCGAACACGCCGAGCGGGTCGTAGGAGATCCGGTCCGGCGGTGCGCCGTTCCACCACGTGACGACCGGCGCGTCCGGCGCGAGCAGTGGCAGCGTGACGGACTCGGCGTGCAGCGCCAGCCGGCCGTACAT
>DASXRA010000345.1:0-2455 GCA_036506855.1 Jatrophihabitantaceae bacterium | reverse complement strand
ATCTGTTCGTGATAGGCGGCAAGTTGCTTGGCCAGCCCCGGATCCATGGGCCCGAGCTCGACCGGATGCTGGCGCCACAGCTCGGCGAACAGCTCGAGCCAAACCTGGCCGAAGCGCATTCCCCGATTGGTGGCCGGGTCGAGATTGCCGGCGTTGTCGATCAGCACGCCCGGTATCGGTGCGCCGAACAGCAGGCCGAATTCCGGTCGGTGTTCCAGGGCCCAGATCCGGAACGCATGCGAGGTCGCGAGGAACCGTTGCTTCAGCTTGGCGCTCGGGTCGCCGTCGCGGGCGTCGACAAGGGTGTCGGCGAGCTCGTCGTAGATGCTGTTGCAGAGCGCGCCGAGCAGCTGTTCGCGACTGTCGAAGTACCGGTACAGCGCAGGCGCGGTGATGCCGAGCTTGGCTGCAATGCCGCGCAGGGTCACATCCTCGGTGCCGCCGGCGACCAGCAGGTCGCGGGCCGCGGCAAGGATCTCGGCGCGCGTCGCCGCCCGGACGCGTTCCCTGCGAGACGGCTGAGAAGCCCCGTCCGGCGGCATCTTGACGTCGCTCATGATCCGTCAGCATAGTGAACAACGTTCACAGTTAACACTGTTCACCGCAGCGAAGCATGTTCGCAGGAGGTCGCAGAGATGATCGCTTGGTGGGGATCGCGGGTCGTCCGCTGGCGCTGGTGGGTCCTCGCGGCGGGCCTCGCCTTCGTGATCCTCGGCGGACTCTGGGGCACGGGCGTGTTCGGCGCGCTGGGTAGCGGTGGCTTCGACGACTCGCGCAGTGAGAGCCAGCGATCCGACGCGCTGCTCGTCCAGCAACTGGGCCGCACCAGCACCGACGTGGTCGTGCTCTTCCGCAACCCGGCGGCGACCGTCGACGACCCCGCCTACCGGCAGACCGTCGACTCGGTGCTCGCGAAGTTCCCGGCGGGCAAGGCCGCAGCCGTCAATACGTACTGGACGACGCACTCGCCGACGCTGATCAGCGCGGACAAGCACGCGACGTTCGCGGCCGTATCGCTGAAGGATCCCGACGACAACATCGACATGGTCAAGTACGACCCGATGCGCGACGCCGTCGAGGGCTCGGGCTACAGCGTCCAGGTCGGCGGAGCGAATGCCGTCGGCGCCGACATCAACGAGCGGGTAACCGCCTCGATCGGGCGCGCCGAGGGGCTCTCGATGCCGATCCTGCTCGTACTGATGACGATCGTCTTCGGTAGCGTGGCCGCGGCATCGCTGCCGCTGGCGATCGGCGTGTTCGCGATCATGGGCTCGTTCATCGCACTGCGGGTGATCTCGCTGACCAGCGACGTGAGCGTGTTCGCGATCAATATCGTGACGATCCTCGGCCTGGGCCTGGCGATCGACTACGGGCTGTTCATGGTGAGCCGGTTCCGCGAGGAGATGGGCCGCGGCGAGGACGTCCCGACCGCCGTGACCAACACGTTGCGGACGGCCGGGCGCACCGTCGCGTTCTCGGCGGTGACGGTTGCGGTGTCGCTGGCGGGGCTGCTCGTGTTCCCGCAGGTGTTCCTCAAGTCGATGGGGTACGGCGGCATCTCGGCAGTGCTGATCGCCGCGGTGGCGGCGCTGACCGTCATGCCCGCCCTGCTCGCGGTGCTCGGTCCGCGAGTGGACGCCCTGTCAGTGCGTCGGTTCTGGCCGCGACGCCGCCGGCCACGGCCCGAGCACAGTTTCTGGTACCGCTTCGCAATGAGCGTCATGCGGCGCCCGCTCGTCTTCGCGCTGCCTGTGGTGGCGATTCTGCTCGTGCTCGGCGCGCCGTTCCTGCACGTCAAGTGGGGCGGCATCGACACGCGGGTCGAACCGAAGAGCGCCGAGTCGCGACAGGTCGCCACGACGCTGCTCCGCGACTTCCCAGGCAACGCGTCGGACCCGATCACCGCTGCGATCACGCTGGACGTCCCGGCCGCCAGCGCCGAGGGCGCGGCTGCCGTGCGGCAGTTCGCGCGGGCCGCCGGGTCGGTGCCCGGAGCGCGCGGCGCACAGGTCGTGGGTGCGCGCGGCGACACTGCCCGGGTCGACGTCAGCTACGACGGCGCTGCGCTGGACTCGCCGGCCAAGTGGGTGCTCGCGGACGTGCGCGCGCTGCCGCTGCCGGCGCATGTGCAGAGCGCGCTCGTCGGCGGTTCGACGGCCGAGATCGTCGACCGGCTCGACAGCTTCGCCGATCGGTTGCCGTGGATGGCGCTCGTCATGGTGCTGGCGACGTTCGCGCTGCTCTTCTTCGCGTTCGGATCGGTCGTGCTGCCGATCAAGGCGCTGGTCATGAACGTGCTGTCGCTGGGGGCGGCGTTCGGCGCGGTCACCTGGATCTTCCAGGACGGTCACCTGTCCGGCCTGCTCGACTTCACGCCGACGGGCGCGGTGGAGGCCACCCAGCCGTTGCTCGTCCTCGCGATCATCTTCGGCCTGTCGATGGACTACGAGGTCTT
>DASXRA010000344.1:0-24930 GCA_036506855.1 Jatrophihabitantaceae bacterium | reverse complement strand
CCTGCTCGACGCCGTCGGCAGCGACCTGCGCGTGCTCGCCACCGCCGCGTCCCAGCTGGTCGACGACTCCGGCGGTCGCATCGACGCCGCGATCGTGGCCGAGTACCACCGCGGGCGCGCCGAGGTCACCGGCTTCGCGGTGTCCGATCGTGCCGTCGTCGGCGATGCCAGAGGCGCGCTCGAAACGCTGCGCTGGGCGCTGTCGATCGGCGTGCCGCACGTCGTGATCGCCGATGCACTCGCCGACGGAGTGCGATCGGTCGCCCGCCTCAGCGCGGCCGGGCGCGGTAATCCGTACGAGCTCGCCCAGCAACTCGGCATGCCGCCGTGGAAGGTGAAGCGCGCGCAGGGTCAGGCGCGCGGCTGGACGGAGCCGGGTCTGCGCCGCGCGCTGGGCGTCGTGGCCGACCTCAACGCCGACGTGAAGGGCGCAGCCGCCGACCCCGGTTACGCCCTCGAGCGGGCAATCGGCCGGCTCAGCATCGCCCGCGCCATGTGAGCCCGTGCGGTCGTCGCCGCCTGCAGCGCCGGGGCGCAACCCGCCGCGAACGCAGCACAAAGGCCCGCACCGACCGGGTCGGTAGCGGGCCTTGCCTGCGGTTGACCGCGCCGGAGACCCGGCGCGCGGCGTTGATCAGAGGTCGTTGACTCGCCGCGCCATCGCGGACTTCTTGTTCGCTGCCTGGTTGGCGTGGATAACGCCCTTGCTGGCCGCCTTGTCCAGTTGTTGCGACGCGCTCTGCAGGGCGACAAGAGTTGCCTCGCGATCGCCGGAGTCAGCCGCGTCGCGGAACCGGCGTACGGCCGTCTTGACCGCGGACTTGACGCTTTTGTTGCGCAGCCGGGCCTTCTCGTTGGTCCGGATCCGCTTGATCTGGGACTTGATGTTCGCCACGAAGGAAGCCTCGAGTTCTCGGATGGTCTGGATCGCTGTCTGCGACGTCACGGTGCCGGCGGCAGGTAAACCACGCCAAACCGCGTGCGGACAACCACGCAAGGCTACCAGCGCGCGACGCGCGCCCAAAATCGCCGGCTGCCCGAGTTGACGGGGAGAGCGCCGATCAGTCGGCAAACACCCGCCGGGCCGTCCCGCCACTGCTTGATCACCTGCGGATCGCACACCACGCGCGGTGTGCGATCCGCAGGTGATCATCGAGAGACTCCCGGCGCGCGCCCGCCGCGCCCCTGCGCCGCGCCGCCGCCCGCAGGGTGCCGGCCGGTCGCGCTCAGGTGCCGCGAATCGTGACCAGTTCGAACTTCGTGTAGAGGTAGGTGCGAACGCCGTCCTCGGAACTGATCAGGTCGGTCACCGCGAGATCGTCGGTGTCGTCCGTCGACACGGCGAGCGCCGTGCCGCCGGAGAAGTACACGTTCGCGTCGACGGGCGCGATGTCGGTGAGCTGCACGACGACGTAGCGACCCGACAGCGCGGCGACGAGCGTGCGGACGTCCTGCGGCGCGCCGTCGACCTGCTCCGGCGTCGGGTAGACGCCCAGCACCTGCTGCCAGTCGTCGTCGCCTCCGGGTGAGGTGTTGATCAGATCGCCGGGCGACAGTTCGGCTGCCGGCACGCGGTACTCGACGATGGCGCGCGGGTCGTTCACGCTGCCTCGCCCGGGCATTGCCTGATGCTTCGCTCGTTGCGCTCGCTCATGCGGTCATCCTCTCCGACGGCTCGGCCGGGCTCGCAGCCGGGCGCCGATCCTGGCGATGTTCGGCGAGCAGGGGCGCGGCGAGCAGCACCGCGACGGCGGCGAGTTCCGCGGCGGACGAGCCGTAGCGGCCGACCAGCACGGCGATCAGGCAGGCAACAGCGCCCAGCGCCCGGGGCCACGGCGTCGCGAAGTGCAGCGCGAGCCGGAACGCTGCCGACCCTGCCGCGTACAGCCCGGCACCGCACGCGACGAGCCACGCGCTGGCCCACGACGACGGCACGAGCAGATCGTCCACCGAGAGTCGCGTCCCGGCCGCCAGCAGCAAGATGCCGAAGATCATCACCAGGTGAGCCATGAAGTAGCCGGTGATCGCCCACACAGGACGCCGCGCTGCCGGCGCGGCATCCATGGCGACGGCGGCACGGTCGTCGTCGCCGGCGAAGTACATCCACCACATGACGGCCGCCGCAAGCAACCCGGCGAGCACGCCCACTGCGAGGCGCATGTCGACGCGCTCGTGCTCGCTGGCCAGCCCGACGCTCACGAGCGATTCGCCCAGCACGATCAGGATGACCAGCCCGTGCCGTTCGGCGAAATGGGCGGCGTTGATATTGAAGTTCGCCCCGACCCGGATGACCATCGGCGAGATCAGCTGCACGAGCACCGCCGCCGTCCACAAGATCCAATCGGCGGTGCCATGGGCCCAGGCTGCGCACAAGAGCAGCCCCGTGCTGACCAGGTTCCACGGCAGGATTCGAGACACCGGCCCGAGGGCCGCCGACCCGTTGTAGACGAGGAACCCGGCGGCGTGCACCAGGACGACGACGAGGTAGGCGAGGGCGAACGCCAGGCCGCTTTCGTCGAATGCGGTGGGCACGGCCAGCGAACAGACGAAGAACCCGGCCATCGCGGCCAGCAGGACGACGCGACGCTCCAGTGTGTGCGGCTCGTTGGTGTTCGTCAGCCAGGCGTAGCCGCCGTACATCCAGTAGATGATCGACAGGGTGATCGCGGCGCGCCCGACGCCGTCCCAGTTCGGCGCCTCGAAGACGATGGCCGCGACGTGGGTGATCGTGAAGACGAACACCAGGTCGAAGAAGAGCTCGAGCGTCGATACCCGGGCCGGCACGGACGATTCGATGTTCACCGGAACATCTTGGCCGTCGAGCGGGCATCCGGCCACGCGCACCGGACGCGAGGCACGAAGCGCGCCGACCGGAACGGCTGACGCCGCGTGCGACGATGGAAGGGTCCTCGCCAACCGTCGAAAGCCGAACGTGACCGCAGATCAGGCCGGCCGAACCGATCCGGCGCGCATCCGGAACTTCTGCATCATCGCGCACATCGATCACGGCAAGTCGACGCTCGCCGACCGCATGCTGCAGCTGACGGGGGTGGTCGAGGGCCGGCAGATGCGCGCCCAGTACCTCGACCGGATGGACATCGAGCGCGAACGCGGCATAACGATCAAGGCGCAGAACGTCCGGATGCCATGGACGGGCGGGGACACCGAGTACGTCCTGCACATGATCGACACCCCCGGCCACGTCGACTTCACCTACGAGGTCAGCCGCAGCCTCGCCGCCTGCGAGGGCGCCGTCCTGCTCGTCGATGCGGCGCAGGGCATCGAGGCGCAGACGCTCGCCAATCTCTACCTCGCGCTCGAGAACGACCTGCACGTCATCCCGGTGCTGAACAAGATCGACCTGCCGGCGGCGCAGCCAGACGTGTACGCGGAGGAGATCGGACACATCATCGGCTGCGAGCCCGACGACGTGCTCCGGGTCAGCGCCAAGACCGGCGAGGGCGTCGCCGAGCTGCTCGACCTCATCTGCCGCGACGTCCCACCACCCGTCGGCGAGGCGGACGCCCCGCCCCGAGCAATGATCTTCGACTCGGTCTACGACATCTACCGCGGAGTCATCACCTACATCCGGGTCGTCGACGGCCACTTCTCCCCGCGCGAGCGGATCAAGATGATGTCGACGGGCGCCACGCACGAACTGCTCGAGATCGGCGTCATCTCACCAGAGCCGAAGCCGACTCTCGGTCTGGGCGTCGGCGAGGTCGGCTACCTGATCACCGGGGTGAAGGACGTCCGCCAGTCGCGCGTCGGCGACACCCTCACCGACGCCGCGAAGCCGGCGAAGGAATCCCTCGGCGGTTACCGCGACCCGAAGCCGATGGTCTACTCCGGCCTGTACCCGATGGACGGTTCGGACTACCCGTTGCTGCGCGACGCCCTTGACCGGCTGCGCCTGAACGATGCCGCACTCGTGTACGAGCCCGAGACGAGCGCCGCGCTGGGGTTCGGCTTCCGGTGCGGCTTCCTCGGCCTGTTGCACCTGGAGATCACCCGCGATCGCCTCGAGCGAGAGTTCGACCTCGACCTGATCTCGACGGCGCCGAACGTCGTCTACCGGGTCGTCCTCGACGACGGGACGGAGCACGTCGTCACCAACCCGTCGGACTGGCCGACCGGCAAGAAGATCGCCGAGGTCTACGAGCCGGTCGTCAAGGCGATGGTCATCGCGCCGAGCGAGTACATCGGCGCGATCATGGAGCTGTGCCAGTCCCGCCGCGGCACGCTCGGCGGCATGGACTACCTGTCCGAGGCGCGCGTGGAGCTGCGCTACACGATGCCGCTCGGCGAGATCATCTTCGACTTCTTCGACGCGTTGAAATCCCGTACGCGGGGGTATGCATCGCTCGACTACGAGGCAGCGGGGGAGCAGCCGGCCGAACTGGTGAAGGTCGACATCCTGCTGCAGGGCGAGGCGGTCGACGCGTTCAGCGCGATCGTCCACAAGGACAAGGCGTACGCGTACGGGACGTCGATGACCGCCAAGCTGCGCGAGCTCATCCCGCGCCAGCAGTTCGAGGTGCCGATCCAGGCCGCGGTCGGAGCCCGCGTCATCGCGCGCGAGAACATTCGCGCCATCCGCAAGGACGTCCTCGCGAAGTGCTACGGCGGCGACATCACCCGCAAACGGAAACTCCTGGAGAAACAGAAGGAGGGCAAGAAGCGGATGAAGATGGTCGGTCGCGTCGAGGTTCCGCAAGAAGCGTTCATCGCCGCGCTGTCCACCGGCGAGCCGACGGACGCCACGAGAAAATAACCCGATCGCCCCGGATTGTTCCGGCCGCGACTCGCCGTTCGAGAAATCCACGACTTACGCAGCACGCCACGACTGGTCTATGAATTAGCGATGACCGAGGGCGAGACCGGGCTCATCCTGCATGTCCCAGAGGCTGAGCCGGTCGTCGGCCCCTGGCGCTCGCGCCACGACTCCTCGGCGCCGCTCGGCGTGCCCGCACATGTCACCGTCCTGTACCCGTGGATCCCGATCGAGCTGCTGACCGACGATGACCGCGCCGCGGTGGCCGAGATCGTTGCGAGCATGGCCCCTGTGGAGCTCACCTTCGGAGGATTCGGGCGCTTCCCGGACGTGCTGTGGCTCGATCCCCGCCCCACCGAGCCGATCCTCGCGCTGACCCGCGCCGTGGCCCGCCGATGGCCCGCGTACCAGCCGTACGGCGGCGAGTTCGGCGACCAGCCGATCCCGCATCTGACCGTTTCCGACACGCACGACCCTAGCGAGCTCGGCCACGTCATCGCCGACATCGAGCACGCGTTGCCGCTGCGATCGCGCGTCGACGAGCTGAGCCTGCTGGTCCGGCGCGGCGACTGCTGGGAGATGGAGCAGGCGTTCCCGTTCGCCTCAGCCGCGGCGCAGCGGCGCGCACGCGACGTCGCCGGATCCGCCGACGAGAATCGTGGCGAGCGCGTCCACCGTCGCCGCAATCGTTCGATAGCTTCGCTCGATCTCGGACTGGACGTGTCGCAGTAGCGGCTTGGGCACGCGGGTCGCCAGCGTGCAGTGCGCGACCCACTGCGCAGGATCACTGCGCTCGCCGAACGCGCGCGGCCAGCCGGCGGAGCGCAACGCGGCGTCCACGTCGCGTTGGAGCAGCGACAGTTGCGGTGACGGCGCCGGCCCCAGCCAGACGACGCCGGCGCGCCCGAATCGTCCGACCTCGACGAGACTGATCGGGACGGGACCGTGCTCGGCCGCCACGGTCGCCGCGACGTCGAGAACCTGCGGCAGCTCGTCGCCCGCGACCCGTGCCGCGCCGAGGCTGAAGTGCGGCCGGTGCGGCGGCTCGGCTGGCAGGCGCACGCCCGAACCCCGCACGATCTCGCGGACGGCCAGGATCGCCGCGTCGGCCGCGGGGTCGAACGCGGCGCACACCACCGCCGTGACCCGGCCGGGCATCGTCAGATCTCGACGACGATCTTGCCGACCAGGTCGCCGCTCTGCATCGCGGCGAGGCCTTCGCCGGTGGAGTCGAGCGGCAGCGTCCGGTCGATGTGCGGGCGCAGCGCCGAGTTGCGCAGCAACGCGATCAGGTCGCCCAGGTCGGCCTTCGTGCCCATCGTCGAGCCGATCACCGACAGCTGCAGGAAGAAGATCCGGTTCAGCTCGGCGGGCGGGTTGGGTCCGGACGTCGCGCCGCAGATGACGATCCGCCCGCCCGGACGCACTGCCCTGACCGAGTGCGCCCAGCTCGCCGCACCGATCGACTCCATGACGGCGTCGACCCGCTCGGGCAGCCGCGCCCCGGACGGGAACGCCTGGTGGGCGCCGAGGCGCACGGCCGCGTCCTGCTTGGCCTCGGTGCGAGCGGTCGCCCAAACCCGGTAGCCGCCAGCCCGCGCCAGCGCGATGCATGCCGTGCCGACACCGCCGGACGCGCCCTGCACCAGCACGGTCTGCCCCGGCCGCAAGCCGGAGTTGACGAACAGCATCCGGTACGCGGTCAGCCACGCCGTCGGCAGGCAGGCCGCCTCGGCGAAGGACAGCTCGGCCGGCTTCGGCACCACGTTGCGCTTGGGCACGATCAGCAGGTCGGCGAGGGCACCCTGGTGCTTCTCCGACAGCAGCGTCCGCTTCGGGTCGAGCGTCTCGTCGCCCTCCCATCCGTCGCTCGCGATCACGGAGTGGACGACGACCTCGTCGCCGGTCGACGTGTCGATGCCCGCGGCGTCGCAGCCGAGGATCATCGGGAACCGGTCGGCGCTGATGCCCACCCCGCGCAGCGTCCACAGGTCGTGGTGGTTGAGGCTGACCGCCTTGACGTCGATGGTCGTCCAGCCCGGCGGCGGCTCCGGATCGGGACGCTCGCCGATCACCAGCCCGGCCAGCGGGTCGTCCGGGAACGCCGACGAGGCATAGGCGGCACGCATGGGTTCAGACCCTAGCCGGGCAGCGCCGTCAGCCCGGCCGGCGCCGAGGCGAGCGCCCGCTCGATCGCGGCGGCCAGTTCGCGGGCCGACGTGGCGGTCAGCTCGACGGCGACGCGGGACGCCGGCCCGCGCGACGGGTTCGCGAAGTCGATGTTGAGCGTGTGGTCGGCCAGGGCGTGCACCGGGTGGTCGAAGTAGACCGTGGCGTCGGTGAGCCGGAACCAGCCAGTCGCCCCCTTGCCGCTGCCCGCGATCGAGATCGTCTCGGTGAGGTAGGTGCACATGGCAGATCTCCTAGGAGAGGAGGCGGGCGTAGAAGTCGGCGATCCGGTCCCAGCCGTCGAGGGCGGCCTCGACCCGGTAGGACGGGCGGTCGACGGCGAAGAACGCGTGGCCCGCACCCTCGTAGCTGTGCGACTCGAAGTCCTTGCCGTGCTCGCGCAGGATCTCCCCGAGCCGGACAACCTCGGCCGGTGAGGGCCCCTTGTCCTCGACGCCGAACAGCCCGAGCAGCGGGCAGCCGAGGTCGGCCAGCTTGCCCTCCAGACTTGTCACCGGCGTCGGGTAGTCGGCTGGGCCGTCGGTGACGACGAACGCGCCGTAGCAGTCGACGGCCGCGTCGAGCGGCGTGCTGCATGCGGCGAGTACCGACTGCCGCCCGCCCGAACAGTGGCCGATCACGCCCACCTTGCCGTTCGACTCGGGCAGGGCGCGCAGGTAGGCCGCCGCGCCGGCGACGTCGCCGACCAGCCGCTCGTCCGGGACGCCGCCGCGCGCCCGAACCGTGGCCGACGCATCGTCTGGATCGGCGCCGGGTGCCTCACGCCAGAACAGGTTCGGGCACACCGCGTCGTAGTCCATGTCGGCGAAGCGGCGGGTCATCTCCTTGGTCGCGCGGTCATACCCCGGCAGGTGGTGGATGACGACCACGCCGCCGCGCTTGTCGGTCGTCAGCGGACGGGCCTGGTAGGCCTCGATCCCGTCGCCGCCGTGACCGGTGATCATGATCGTCTGCGCGGTGAGTGAGCTCATCAGCCGATCGAAGCATGCACGCAAATAGAGTGAGCCACCGTGTCCCGCCGCTCGCGACGCCTGCGCCGCCCGCAGATCGCGCTTATCGCGCTGGTTGCCGCGCTCGCGCTCGGCTACGCGATCAACGCCGTCCGCGGCGAGCACCACACAGGCCTGCAGTCGGGCACCGTCGCGCTGTCGTCGCTGCCGGCGCAGGCGAGCGACACAGTGCACCTGATCGAGGCGCGCGGCCCGTTCCCGTACCCGCAGGACGGCGTCGTGTTCAACAACGCCGAGCGGCGCCTGCCCGACGAGCCGCGGGGCTACTACCGCGAATACACGGTGCCGACGCCCGGCTCGGCGGATCGGGGCGCGCGGCGGATCATCACCGGCAAGAACGGCGAGTACTACTACACGTCCGACCATTACGAGACATTCCGCCGAGTGGACGTGACGCGATGAGCCTTCCCGTCGCGCTTCGCGATCATGTGCAGATCGGCTGGTGCGGGCCGGCGGATCTGCACATGATCGGCGAGCGGGGTGGGCAATGACCGCGCACCGCCCCGGGCTGCACCTTTCGCGGGTGGCCGACGTGCCGGGTGCGCGACAGGTCGAGGCGGCGGCGACGAAGGGCGCTGTCATCCGAGCGATCTACCGTGCCGTCGACGCGCCGGACTGGGCAGCGCCCAACCTCGATGCCCTCGCCGACGTGCTGCGCGACCTGTCGTGGCTGCCGGCGGGGCCGGTCGTGCTGGTCTGGCCGCGACCGGGCGTGCGCGACACCGACCGGATCGTGGACGTCGTCCGCGAGGTGGCCGCCGAGTCGGAGGGCTCCGATCGTCCGCTGACGGTCTATCTCGTCGGCGAATGAGCCGATCCCGGCGGGTCGCTGCCCCCGCGAGCGCCGAGGCGTTGAACACTGGACG
Source organism: Jatrophihabitantaceae bacterium (assembly GCA_036506855.1). Classification (GTDB taxonomy): domain Bacteria; phylum Actinomycetota; class Actinomycetes; order Mycobacteriales; family Jatrophihabitantaceae; genus DASXRA01. Next base: position 16,090 of record DASXRA010000344.1, on the reverse strand, counting down.
GGTGCCCCCAGCCTTGCCTGCCGGACAGCCGGCGCCGCGCGACGGCCGGTTGCCGCCCGCCGCGCTGGCCGACCTGGGCGAGCAGCCGTTTGGCGTGTACGTGCACGTCCCGTTCTGCGAAGCGCGCTGCGGCTACTGCGACTTCAACACCTACACCGCGTCCGAGCTCGGTCCGAGCGTCAGCCGGGGCAGCTATGCCGACACGGTCCTGATGGAGCTGCGCCTTGCGCGCGAGGTGTTGCGCAACGGCGTCCCGCAGGTGTCGACCGTGTTCTTCGGTGGCGGGACGCCGACGATGCTGCCCGCCGAGCATCTCGAGCTGATCCTGCGCGAGATCGCCGACCTGTTCGGCCTGGCACCGGGTGCCGAGGTCACCACGGAGGCGAACCCCGAGTCGGTCACCCCGGCGTACTTCGCGAAGCTGCACGCGGCGGGATTCACCCGGGTGTCGATCGGCATGCAGTCCGCCGTGCCGCATGTGCTGGGCGTGCTCGATCGCAGGCACCGCCCAGGACGTCCCGAGGAGGCGGTCGCCGAGGCGAACGCCGCGGGCATCGAGCACGTCAACCTCGACCTGATCTACGGCGCGCCGCACGAGACCGACGCCGACTGGCAGGCGTCGCTCGAAGCCGCCGTCGGGGCGCGGCCCGACCACATCAGCGCGTACTCGCTGGTCGTCGAGGAGGGCACGGCGCTGGCCCGGAAGGTCGCACAGGGCGTGGTTCCGCGCACCGACGACGACGTCATGGCCGACCGTTACGCCCAGGCCGACGAGACCCTGCGCAAGGCCGGCTACGAGTGGTACGAAGTCTCCAACTGGGCCAAAACGCCTGCCGGCCGATGCAGACATAACGAGTTGTACTGGCGCAACGCCAACTGGTGGGGCGCCGGACCCGGGGCACACAGCCATGTCGGCGGCGTCCGGTGGTGGAACGTCAAGCACCCCGTCCGGTACGCCACGATGCTCGAGTCCGGCACCAGCCCGGCAGCCGGCCGGGAGACACTCGACGCCGGCGCGCGGACGACCGAGCGGGTCATGCTGGGCATCCGGCTGCGCGAGGGCCTGTCGATGCTCGACGTGCCGCGCCAGTCGCACGAGAAGGTGCCGCAGCTCGTGGCCTGGGGACTCGCCGACCCGGCCGCGTTCGAGGGCGGCCGCGTGGTGCTCACCCGGCGCGGCCGGTTGCTCGCCGACGCCGTCGTGCGCGACCTGCTCGCCTGAAGCGTCAGCTCGGGACGGTGTGGCCCAGCCGCTTGAGCTCGTCGAGGTCGAGCACGCGGACGTGCAGGATGTTGCGCTGCTGCAGCGCGGCGCGAAGTGCGCGGTGCAGGCCGTCCTCGAGGTAGATGTCGCCCTGCCACTGGACGGCGTGCGGGAACAGGTCGCCGAAGAATGTCGAGTCCTCGTCGAGCAGCTTGTCGAGTGCCAGCTCGCGTTTGGTCGTGACCAGCTCGTCGAGGCGGATCGACCTCGGCGGGACGTTTGCCCAGTCCCGGGCGGACATGCCGTGATCGGGGTAGGGCCGCCCGTCACTTACCGCCTTGAAGATCACCGTTCCCGCTTCCGCCCTGCCGCTGGCCCAATGCGACAAATCTCGCCGCGCCTGGCAGCGTAGCGTGCCGCCGTGCGGAGCCGGGGTGTCGCTCTGATGGCGGTCGCGTAACGGAATCGCCTTGCCGCACGAGGTGAATGCGGGTTCCACCAAGCCCGCCATGCTTCGCGCAACGCCTAAACTGCAAGGAGAACGGGAGGCCGGTGAATACGAGATGAACGTCGACGAACGCAAGCTCGAAGTGCTGCGCGCCATCGTCGAGGATTTCATTGCGACGAGCGAGCCGGTGGGCAGCCGGGCGCTCGTAGACCGGCACAATCTCGGTGTTTCGCCCGCAACTATCCGTAATGACATGGCAGCGCTCGAGGACGAGGGGCTCATTGCGCAACCGCACACGAGCGCCGGGCGGGTCCCCACGGACGCCGGCTATCGGATGTTCGTCGACCAGCTGACCTCGCTCAAGCCGCTCTCGGCGGCCGAGCGGCGCGCGATCGAGACGTTCCTCGACAACGCCGTCGACCTCGACGACGTGTTGCACCGCGCGGTGCGCAGCCTCGCCCAGCTGACCCGGAACGTGGCCGTCGTGCAGTACCCGTCGCTGTCACGCAGCCGGGTGCGTCACCTGGAGATCGTCGCGCTCAACGCGTCGCGGCTGATGCTGGTGCTGATCACCGACACCGGGCGCGTCGAGCAGCGCGTCGTCGAACTGCCCGCGGCGGTCTCCGACGCGGCGGTCGCCAACCTGCGAACGACGCTGAACACGCGGCTGCGCGACCGGTTGCTGTCCGAGGCGCCGCAAATCGTCAGCGACCTGCCGCAGGAAGTGGCGCCCGAACTGCGCGGGCTCGTCGTCACGCTGACCTCGGTGCTGCTCGAGACGCTCGTCGAAAAGCACAGTGACCGCATCGTGCTCGGCGGTACGGCGAACCTGACCGAGCACGCGCTTGACTTCCCGGCTATCCGCCCGGTGCTCGAGGCGCTGGAGGAGCAGGTCGTGCTGCTGCGGCTGCTCGACCAGTCGGTGACGTCCAGCCAGATCGTGGTGCGCATCGGCAACGAGAACGTGCACGAGGGGCTGCAGTCGACCTCGGTGGTCACCAGCGGATACGGGGTGCGCGGCTCGGCGCTGGGGGCGGTCGGTGTTCTGGGCCCGCGGCGGATGGATTACGCGCACACCATGGCGCGGGTCGCGGCCGTCGCGCGCTACGTGGGCGAACTCATCGCGGACCGTTAGCGCGTTGAACGTCCGTACACTTGGCTGGCACTCGACACCGCTGATTGCCAAAGAAGGATCTGCCCGTGGCTGAGACCGTCCGCGACTACTACGCGCTGCTCGGCGTGCGCCGGGACGCGACGGGCGAGGAGATCAAGCGGGCATACCGCAAGCTCGCCCGCGAGCTGCATCCCGACGTCAACCCCGACCCGGCCGAGCAGGAGCGGTTCAAAGAGGTCACCGCCGCCTACGAGGTGCTGTCCGACCCGGAGAAGCGGCGCATCGTCGACCTGGGCGGTGACCCATTGTCCCCGGGCGGGCAGGGCACGGCAGGTAACCCGTTCGCCGGGTTCGGTGGTTTCGGCGACGTCTTCGAGGCATTCTTCGGCGGCGCCGCGGGAGGCGCGCGTGGACCGCGCAGCCGGGTACGCCCGGGCGCCGACGCGTTGCTGCGCATCGAGCTCACGCTCGCCGAGGCGGCGTTCGGCGTGCGTCGCGAGATCAGCGTCGAGACCGCCGTCGTGTGCCAGACCTGCGGGGGCGACGGCTGCGCGCCCGGCACGTCGCCGCGCACGTGCCAGACGTGCAACGGGGCCGGTGAGATCCAGTCGGTGCAGCGTTCGTTCCTCGGCCAGGTCATGACGACCCGGACGTGCAGCGCCTGCGGCGGAAGCGGCCAGCAGATCCCGTCGCCGTGCCCGACCTGCGGCACCGAGGGCCGGGTTCGCGCGCGGCGCACGATCACCGTCGACGTCCCGTCCGGCATCGAGGACGGCATGCGCATCCGGCTCTCCGGGCAGGGCGAGGTGGGCCCCGGCGGCGGACCGGCCGGCGACCTGTACATCGAGGTGGCTGAGCAGCAGCACGAGACGTTCACCCGCGACGGCGCCGATCTGCATTGCACGGTCGCGCTGCCGATGACGGCCGCGGCGCTGGGCACCGATCTCGTGCTGCCCACGCTCGACGGCGAGGAGAAGGTCGACATCCGAGCCGGGACCCAGAACGGTGCCGTGCTGACGCTGCGCGGCAAGGGCGTTCCCCGCCTGCGCAGCAGCTCGCGAGGCGACCTGCACGTGCACGTCGAGGTGCGGACGCCCACCCGGCTTGACGAAGCGCAGGAGAACCTGCTGCGCGAGCTCGCGGCGTTGCGCGCCGAGGAGGTCTCCGTCACCAGCACCCGCGCCGGCCTGTTCAGCAAGGTGCGCGACGTGTTCGGCGGGCGATGACCCCACCGCTCTTCCTGCTCGACCCGCTGCCCGCTGGTGATCTGGTCGTTCTCGACGGCGACGAGGGACGCCACGCCGCCCGGGTGAAGCGGATCGGCCCCGGCGAAGACGTCCTGGTGAGCGACGGGCACGGAGCGATCGCGTCCTGCACCGTGGAGGCCGTGGCGGCCGACCGGCTCACCCTGCGCGTGCACGGGCGGCGCACCGAACCGCGGCCGGATCCGCGGGTCATCGTCGTGCAGGCCCTGCCCAAGGGCGACCGGGCCGAGCTCACCGTGGAGCTGCTCACCGAGCTCGGCGTCGACGAGATCGTGCCATGGGCGGCGTCCCGTTCGATCGGTCAGTGGCGGGACGCGAAATCGCTCGCCAAGTGGCGGCGGACGGCCGCCGAGGCGGCCAAGCAGAGCCGGCGGGCCTGGGTGCCGGACGTCCGCGACATCGCGAGCACCGCCCAGGTCGCGGCTCGCGCCACGGGCGCACTGGTCCTGCACGAGAGCGCGACGGCCGCGCTCGCCGACGCGGGGCTTCCGGGCCGCGGCGAGATCGTGCTGATCGTCGGGCCTGAAGGCGGCATCGCCGATGACGAGATCGCGGTCCTCAGCGAGGCCGGCGCAACGCCCGTCCGGCTGGGTGGGCCGGTGCTGCGCACGTCGACGGCAGGCGCGGCTGCCCTCGCCGCGCTCTCGCTTCGGATCGGCCGCTGGTGACGCAGGCATGCTCAGTAGGCTCTGCGCATGGCCGATGACTGCCTGTTCTGCAAGATCGTCGCAGGCGAGATCCCGGCGACCAAGGTGCGTGAGGACGACGACACGCTGACGTTCACCGACATCAACCCGCAGGCGCCGACCCACGTCCTGGTGGTGCCCAAGCGGCACATCGCCGACATCGCCGAACTGAGCGCTGACGCGGACGCCGGCGCCGCCCTGTTGCGCGGCATCCGGGCGAGTGCCGAGGCAACCGGACTGACCGAGTACCGGGCCGTCTTCAACACCGGGGCGCGGGCCGGGCAGACCGTCTTCCACGTGCACGCGCACGTGCTCGGTGGACGCCAGATGCACTGGCCGCCCGGCTGATCTACCAGCCGTCGCGAGATCTGTGCCGAAATGACCACGAAGTCGACGGGTGATCGCCGGTACAGTGGTGTAGCCGCGAGGTAGCGGCACCCGAGCGCCGGATGCTGGCAGTGAAGGTGCAGGGGCAACGAATCAGGAAGCAGGCACGAAGCCGACTTGACAGATCCCACCTCTAGATCGGATCGCGTCTCCACCACTGTCGTCGTCCCCGGCGACCAGGCAATGGTCGCCCTGCTCGGCTCGCGCGACGAACTGCTGAGGGTCATCGAGAAGAGCCTCGACTCCGACATCCACGTCCGCGGCAACGAGATCACGATCACCGGCCACGCCGGCGACAACGCGATCGCCGTACGGCTGTTCGAGGAGCTGATCGAACTGCTCAGCGCCGGGCAGAACCTGACGCCCGATGCCGTCTCGCACGCCCTCGGCATCCTCACCGCCGACTCCGGCGAGCGGCCGGCCGAGGTTCTCAGCCTCAACATCCTTTCCCGGCGGGGCAAGAACATCCGTCCGAAGACGCTGAACCAGAAGCGCTACGTCGACGCGATCGACCATCACACGATCGTGTTCGGCATCGGCCCGGCCGGTACCGGCAAGACCTACCTCGCCGTGGCGAAGGCTGTGCAGGCGCTGCAGGCCAAGCAGGTCACCCGGATCATCCTGACCCGGCCGGCTGTCGAGGCGGGCGAGCGGCTCGGCTTCCTGCCCGGCACGCTGTACGACAAGATCGACCCGTACCTGCGCCCGCTGCTCGACGCCCTGCACGACATGGTCGATCCCGACTCGATTCCGCGGCTGACCCAGTCCGGCACGATCGAGGTCGCGCCGCTCGCGTACATGCGCGGACGGACGTTGAATGACGCGTTCATCATCCTGGACGAGGCGCAGAACACGACGCCGGAACAGATGAAGATGTTCCTTACCCGGCTGGGCTTCGGCTCGAAGATGGTGGTCACCGGCGACGTCACGCAGATCGACCTGCCGGGCGAGAACCGCAGCGGGCTGAAGGTTGTGCGCGACATCCTGACCGACGTCGACGACGTGCACTTCGCGAACCTCACCAGCACCGATGTCGTGCGGCATCGCCTGGTGGGCGACATCGTCGACGCGTACGCGCGCTTCGACGAGCGGGCGAGCTCGCGGCCGGGGCAGGCGCACCAGCACGCCCAGCCCCGTCGCTGATCTTCGGAGAAGCGTGAGCATCGAGATCAACAACGAATCCGGCGTCGCCGTCGACGAGGTGGCGCTCGCCGACCTCGGGCGCTACGTGCTCGACGCGATGCGCGTGAACCCGCTCGCCGACCTGTCGGTCGTCCTGCTCGACAGCGCCGCGATGTCGGCGTTGCACGAGCAGTGGATGGACCTGCCGGGTCCCACCGACGTGATGGCGTTCCCGATGGACGGGTCGGAGCCGCCCGATATCGGCGGAGCCGCGGATCATCCAGGACGTTCACGCGACGACGAGCACACTCACGAGACGATGCTCGGCGACGTCGTGCTGTGCCCGGAGGTCGCGGCTGAACAAGCCGGTCACGCTGGACATTCAGCAGAGGCCGAGTTGCATCTGCTGTGCGCGCACGGCATCTTGCATCTGCTCGGCTACGACCACGGCGACGCTGACGAGGAGCGCGCGATGTTCGAACTGCAGGCGCGCGTCCTGCGCGACTGGTCACAGGCGAGCGGGCGCGGCCCGATCCACGCCCCGCTGCCGGGCACCGGTGGCGAGGTCCGTGACACGCGATGAGCGCTCGCGCGAAGCGCCCCGCCGCCGAGGGCGGGATATGACATGAGCTCCGCCGATGTCGCGGTCCTGGTGGTCGCGATCCTGCTCGTCCCGCTCGGCGGCGTGTTCGCCGGCATCGACTCGGCGATTTCGCGGGTCTCGGTGGCGCGGGTCGACGAGATGGTGCGTGGGCAGCAACGTGGCGCGAGCACGCTGGCGGTGGTCCTGGCCGACCGCGTCCGCTACACCAACCTGCTGTTGTTGCTGCGGGTCACCTGCGAACTGACCGCGACGGTGCTGGTGACGATCGTGGCGCGAGCGCAGTTCGGCGGGCGGTGGCCGATCGTACTGGCCACGGTTGCGGTGATGGTGGTCGTGTCCTACGTGCTGGTCGGCGTGGGGCCGCGGACGCTCGGCCGCCAGCATCCGTACCGGTTGGCGCTGGCCACGGCCGGCGCGGTACGCGCGCTCGGCCGGATCTTCGGTCCGCTGGCGTCGCTGCTGATCCATCTCGGCAACGCGGTGACGCCGGGCCCCGGTTTCCGCGAGGGGCCGTTTGCCTCCGAGGTCGAGCTGCGCGAGCTCGTCGACATGGCCGAGCAGCGCGGCGTCGTCGAGCACGGCGAGCGCGAGATGATCCAGTCGGTGTTCGAGCTCGGCGACACGATCGCGCGAGAGGTCATGGTGCCGCGCACCGAAGTTGTCTGGATCGAGAGCGGCAAGTCGGTGCCGCAGGCGCTCGCGCTGGCGCTGCGCAGCGGCTTCTCGCGCATCCCGGTGATCGGCGAGAACGTCGACGACGTGGTCGGCGTCGCTTACCTGAAGGATCTGGTCCGCCGCGGCCAGGACGCCGACCGTGCCCAGGTCACCCGCGTGGACGAGGTCATGCGCAAGCCGGTGTTCGTCCCGGAGTCGAAACCGGTCGACGAGCTGCTGCGCGAGATGCAGGTGCATCGCACGCACATCGCGGTCGTGATCGACGAGTACGGCGGCACGGCAGGGCTCGTCACGATCGAGGACATCATCGAGGAGATCGTCGGCGAGATCACCGACGAGTACGACGACGAGAAGCCGCCGATCGAGCGGATCGACGCCGACACGGCACGAGTTACCGCCCGGCTTGCCGTGGAGGACTTGGCGGACCTGTTCGATCTGGACCTGCCCCAGCGCGACGACGTCGAGACGGTCGGCGGGCTGCTCGCCGAACGGCTGGGCCGGGTGCCGATCCCAGGTGCCACCGCTCGGGTGAACGGGCTCGAGCTCATCGCCGAGAGTGCCGGTGGGCGCCGCAACCGCATCGATACCGTGCTCGTCCGCCGGGTCCACGGGTCGGGCGTCAAGCCAGAGCAGGCCGATCGCGAGCAGGCCGAGCGTGAGCAGCAGGTCCGTGACCAGGAGCCGGAGAACGCCACGTGAGCGAACTCGACCCGGAGGACCAGAAGCTGGTCACGCTGGCTCGTTCGGCCCGCGCCCGCACCGGAGCCGCCCAGGGCGCGGCGGTGCGCGACGGCGACGGGCGGACGTACGTCGCGGCTGCCGTGTCGTTGCCCTCGCTGTACTTGTCGGCGCTGCAGGTGGCGGTGGCCATGGCCGTGTCGTCCGGCGCCCTCGGCCTGGAAGCCGCAGCGATCGTCGGCGACGACCCCGCCGATCCCGTGGGCGAACTCGCCGTCCGCGATGTCGCGCCGGGAGCCGTCGTCTACCGGGCGGGCCCCTGACGGGTCACTCAGCTGGTAGCCGAGCTGATCAGCGATCGAGGAGGCTCGGTCGACGCCTCGTCAGCAGTGCCGGGCAGACTGTCGGGCGTGACGACCGCTCCGCTGCCGACTCCGCTGCCCGACCTGGGAACCATCCTGTCGATCTGGGCCCACCCCGACGACGAGAGCTACTGCTGCGCCGGGCTGATGGCGGCCGCGGTACGCGCCGGCCGCCGCGTCGTGTGCGTCACGGCGACGCGTGGCGAACTGGGCTCCACCGACCCGGACCGCTGGCCGCCCGGCGCTCAGCTCGCCGACCTGCGCACGAAGGAACTTGCCGCCTGCCTCGGCGAGATCGGCGTCACCGAGCACATCTGGCTGGACTATCCCGACGGCGGCTGCGACCAGATTCCCGATGAGACGGCCGTCGCGCGGCTGCGCTCGATCGTCGATGCCGTGCGGCCCGACACGGTGTTGACGTTCGGCCCGGACGGTGGCACTTACCACACCGACCACATGGCCGTCTCGCGCTGGACGACGGCGGCCGTCGCCGGCACCGACGCGCGGCTGCACTATCAGACGAGCACCCCCGAGTGGCAGGCGATGATCTCGGAATTCGTCGACCCGTCGGTGGTCATGATGGCCGACCGCGAGCCGATCACTGTCCCGGCCGACGCCTGCTCGATCCATGCCGTCCTCGACGGCGAGTTGCTCGACATGAAGTACCGCGCGATGCTCCGCCAGGAGAGTCAGGTCGGCCCACTGCTCGCCCTGGCCGGGCCGGACAATTTCCGCGCGTTGCTGGCCGAGGAGACGTTCTGCCTACCGAGCAACTTCCCGGCGGTCTGACGCGCCGGCCGTCTCGCCGGACCGGCCCGGCTGGCCCGCGCGCCGCGCTGGTCCCACGCGCGCTGGTCCCGCGCGCCGCGCCGCCCCGCTCTGCGCGCGCGGCGGCGGCGCGCTCAGCTCACCACGGCCAGGTGCATCGTGTTCCGCCGCGGTGTTCGGTCGGGATCGATCCACGGCGGAGGGATCCAGTTCGGGATGCCGTCGATCATCGTGACCGCCCAGCCGCATCGGTCGAATTCTCGATGGTGAAAACCGCAGACCAGGGTCAGGTTCTCGATGTCGGTGGCGCCGCCGTCCGCCCAATGGACGATGTGATGCGCCTGCGTCCACTCGGGCGGGCGATCACAAGCGGGGAAGGTGCAGCCGCCGTCGCGGGCGACCAGCGCGAGCCGTTGCCCCGCGGATGCGGTGCGGCGTGCGCGTCCGTGTGACAGCACACCGCCTGAATCGTTGAGAACGACCGGGATGACCTCGGCTTCGGCGGCGAGCGCGAGCGCGTCGGGCACGGACAACAGCCCGCCGTGGCTCGTCGTCGCGAATCCGCTGCGGGCCTCGAGCTCATCGAGGGTCATGGTGACGATCACGGTCGCCGGGATGCCGCCGCACGCCGGTAGCTCACCCGAACGCAGCAGCCGTTGTCCCGCGTCGAGCAGCGCATCGTGCAGTCGTTGGGCCGGAGTTCTGCTGGCTCGTCCCGTCTCGTCATTCGGCTGCGGTGCTGCGAGTGGATCGAGGACCGCTTCCCACACCGCGACGGCGGACGGCGTGAGGTGCGCTCTCAATTCGCCGGAGCCGTCGCCGTTGTGCGACAGGGTTGCGCCGCGGCGGCGTTCATGGTGGCGGTCGTCGGCGAGCGTGCCGTCGGGGTCGATGACGGCCACGATCCGCCGAGCGAGCCGGCACAGTTGGGCCGGGTCGAACACGCGCGCATCGGCGACAAGTCGCTCTTCTATCGCGGCGGCGTGCTCGGCCTGCGCCTGCGCGGGCAACTCGTCGATCGCTTCGACGATCACTGTCGCGTGCCGCGCAGAGATAGCGCCCTCTGCCTGCGCTGCCGCGACGCACGCGAATAGCGGTGGCAACGCTTCGCCGGACACGGCGCGCCGCGGGCCGAGGTCGGCAGCTGCGCTCACCCGTGCCTTGGCATCGGCCGGAGCCAGCCGTAACGCCGCCCGCAGAAGCGCCGCCGTGCTGGCACACCCGAGCTCGAACGCGACCCCGCGCGAATCGAGTTCGGCGACGAGCCGGTGGTCGACGACCGGTAGCCGGCGCCGTTGTGTCTCGACAGCACGAGCCAGCCCGACGAGTTCGTCGCGGCTCAGAGTGGTGAGATCGAGAGCGGCGAGCGCATCGATCGCTGTGCCGAGCATGCCGACCGCCCTTGCCGCAGCCGTATCCGGCTCGATCCCTCCATCGAACATGTGTGTGAGTCTAATCGAAGATGATCATACCGGTCAAGGGCGAATCCCCTTATTGCACAAGGTAAATCAGGCGTCAGCGACAGCTAGTGCTCGAGCATGCGTGCGACGTCCCGGCTCAACGCTCCGGCCAACTCGGCGAGATCGGTATCGGACACGTCGAGGTAGCCGCGGTCGAGCGCGAACGCGCCGAACTGCTGCTTCTCGTACGGTGTGCCGGGAGGCAGTGGCGCGACATGCCAGTGGACGTGCCGGTTCCCCTGCTGGCTTCCCAGACTGAGTAGGTAGAGCCGTTCGGTCGGGACGAGTTGCGTCAAGGCCGTGCCCGTCGCGTGCACGACGCGCTGCAGTCGGAGGTACTCGTCCAGTTCGAAGTCGTCGACCACATGCTCGCGGTGCTCGATCGGAGCAACGAGCACGTGCCCAGCAGCGACGGGGAACCGTTCAGGAAGACCACGGCGTCGTCGCGATAGGCGACGTAATGCGCGTAATCAGGGTTCCCCGCCAGCATCTCGCAGATGAAGCAGGGCACGCCGGACGAGGTCCAGGTACGCAGCTTCGTCCAAGTACGCGCGCTGATCGGCAGGCATAGTCACGACACTGCCCAGCCCGGACAGAGGGTTGCAACCGATGGCGCGGGCATTCGGTATCGCGGCAATCAGCCAGCGGCGATTACATCGATCTCGACGAGCCAGTCGCTGACCAGCGTTTCGGCCACGATGGCCGTCGTAGGTATGGCCCGACCCCCGAGCGCCCTGACCCTGGCCTCAGCGTTCGCGTCCGCGTAGCTGGCATCGCGTAGATAGCTGGTCAGTCGCACGATGTTGTCGACGGTCATGCCGGCGCTCGCCAGGATGGTTCGGATGTTGGACCATGCCAGCTCCAGCTGCTCGGTCAGCGTGGCCCCAGGCGCTCCGTCCGGATCGACACCCATCGTGCCCGCGACGAACAACACCTCCACGGCATGAACGTAATCGGGCGTCGCGGCATAGACACCGTCCACGGGACTGTGCTGTGCGATCTCCAACTGGCGTCTCCGCTGTGGTCATGCTTCGCCGTCGTCACCGAACGCCGGTACCGCCCGCGCGCCGCGGACGGTAGCAGATCGTTCGATCGTTGGCTGCCGTTGAGCGACCCGGCCGGAAGTCGTCGGCCCGTCCGTCGACGGCAGCCGTAATCTGGAATGAATCAAGAACATCGAGATGCGAAGATGCGGGTGTGACGTTCCGTTCCGGGTTCTGCTGCTTCGTCGGACGCCCCAATGCGGGCAAGTCGACGCTGACCAATGCCCTGGTCGGCAGCAAGATTGTCATCACCAGCGCCAAGCCGCAGACGACCCGGCGCGCGGTGCGGGGGATCGTGAACCGCCCGGACGCCCAGCTGATCATCGTCGATACGCCCGGCCTGCACCGCCCGCGAACCCTGCTCGGCGAGCGGCTCAACGACGTCGTGCGCGCCGCGCTGGCCGACGTGGACGTGATCGGCTTCTGCGTTCCGGCCGACGAGAAGGTCGGCCCTGGCGACAAGTTCATCGCAGCCGAGCTGGCCGAACTGAAGGCGCCCGTCGTCGCGATCGTCACGAAGACCGACCGGGCCGGCCGCGACCGGATCGCCGCCCAACTGGTAGCCGTGAGCCGGCTCGGCGACTTCGCCGACATCGTCCCGGTCTCCGCGGTGGCCGGCGACCAGGTCGAGCTGCTCGCCGGGCTGCTCGCCGCGCACCTACCCGAGGGACCGCAGCTGTATCCGGCGGACGTGACTACCGACGAGGACGTCGAGGCGCGCATCGCCGAGCTGATCCGCGAGGCCGCCCTCGACGGCGTCCGCGACGAGTTGCCGCACTCGATCGCGGTCACGGTCGAGGAGATGAATCCCCGCGACGCGCTCACGGTCATCTACGCGACGGTGCACCTGGAACGTCCCAGCCAGAAAGGCATCGTCATCGGCGCGAAGGGCGCGCGGCTCAAGCAGATCGGCACCACGGCGCGCGCCGGCATTGAGGAACTGCTCGGCGGCCGCGTGCACCTGGACCTCCATGTCGCGGTCGAGGCCGACTGGCAGCGCGACCCGAAGAAGCTGGACCGACTCGGGTTTTGATCCTCAACACCTACCGCGCGGTGTTCCGCGCTCCGGGCACGGCCGCGTTCTGCGCGGCCGGATTCGTCATGCGCATCCCGATCGCGATCTACCCGCTGGGTCTGGTGCTGCTGATCTCGACGCGCACCGGCCACTACGGCTTCGCCGGCGTGCTCGCCGGCACCTATGTGTACGCGAACGGGCTGGGCAACCCGATGCTGGCACGGCTCGTCGACCGTTACGGGCAGAGCCGCGTGCTGCTCCCGGCGTCCACCGTGCACATGGCCGGTGTCGCGGCGATCTGCATCCTCGCAGAGACGGAAAGTCCACAGTGGACACTCGTGTTCCCAACCGCGATCTGCGGATTCGCCTTCCTGTCGGTCGGCTCGCTCGTCCGCGCGCGCTGGTCGTTGGTGCTGGCCGGGCGTCCGGAGCTGACGACGGCCTACTCGCTCGAGTCCACCCTGGACGAGGTGATCTTCACCGCCGGGCCGCTGATCGCGACGGTGGTCGCGACGCAGGTCAGCGCGGTGCTCGGCCTGGCTCTTGCGGCAGTGCTCGTCGGGACCGGTGCGGTGTGGCTGCGTCGCCAGCACGGCACCGAGCCGCCGCCGCATCCGACGGACGCGCCGCGGCGTGCCTCGGCGATGCGCCATCGGGGGATGACGCTGCTGATCCTGGCCGCCGTGGGCATGGGCGGCGTGTTCGCGAGCGCCGAGGTGACGATGGTCGCCTACTGCGGCCAGCATGGCGCGACCGGGGCGAGCGGTGGCGTGCTCGCCGCGATGGCATTCGGCAGCGCCGTGGCGGGATTCACCTACGGTTCCCGACCGTGGCGCGCCAGCGTGCTGCGACGATTCCGCCTGCAGGCGATCGCCTTCGGTGCGCTGCCCGTGCTGTTCCTGGCAGCGGTGAACGTGCCGGTGCTCGCGGTGTGCGCGTTCGTGGTCGGCCTCGGTATCGCGCCGTTGCTGATCACGGCGTTCGGGCTGGTCGAGCAGATCGTCCCCGGCGCGGCGCTGACCGAGGGCATGGCCTGGCTGATCACTGGGATCAGCATGGGTTTCGGTGCGGCATCTGCGCTCGTCGGGCGGATCGCCGACACGAGCGGTGCTCGGGTCGCGTTCAGCGTGACCATCGGCTCGGGCGTGCTCGTGGCCGTGGTGGGGCTGGCGCTGTACCGGCTGCTCAGCCGCCAGCCCGAGTCGCAGCCGCTGGCAGTCGGATAGCGGTGCGACGATGGGCGGGTGCCGCTCTACCGTGACGAGGCGGTCGTCCTTCGCGTGCACAAGCTCGGCGAGGCCGACCGGATCGTCACCATGCTCACGCGGCGCCACGGCCGCGTCCGCGCCGTGGGCAAGGGAGTGCGTCGCACGACATCGCGCATCGGAGCGCGCCTCGAACCGGGCAGTCACATCGACGTCCAGCTGCATTCGGGGCGTTCACTCGACATAGTCACGCAGATCGAGTCATTGGGTGCGTATGGCGCGGCGCTCGCCGGTGACTACCCGCGCTGGACGGCAGCCTGCGCGATCTGCGAGACCGCCGACCGGCTCACCGACGAGGGTGAGCCCGCGCTGCGGCTCTACCTGCTGGTGGTCGGGGCACTGCGCGCGCTGGTCGCCAACGAGCACGAGGCAGGTCTGGTGCTCGACGCGTTCCTGATCCGGGCGATGTCGAATGCGGGCTGGGAGCCCGCGCTCGACGCGTGCGCCAAGTGCTCAGCGCCCGGCCCGCATGGCGCGTTCAACGTCGCGGCCGGCGGCGTCGTGTGCGACAACTGCCGCCCGCCCGGATCGGTACGTCCCGATCAGGAGGTCGTCGGGCTGATGACGGCGCTGCTGCGAGGCGACTGGGCGCGGGCCGACGCCAGCGACACCGCGCATCGCCGCGCGAGCAGCGGGCTGATCGCCGCGCACCTGCAGTGGCATCTGGAACGTGGCCTGCGCTCCCTGCCGCTCGTCGACCGCCTTTAGCGTCCTCGGCGGATTCGAATCTGATCGAAACGTCTCGCGGCGCCTGTCGCGCAAGACATCTACTGATCGGCATGGGCAGACTCGCGATTCTGATGGCGGCCATCCTCGCTTCGACGGCCGCGAGCGCCGCGCCGACCATGTCGGTTGCGCCGGCGGCCTCGGTAAGGCCGTCCGCGCCGGCGGCCTCGGCAAGGCCGGCCGCGCAAGACGTTCGGCTCACTGGCAGCCACCCGTGTTCGGACCAGGCCGGCTTCACCTGCTCGACGCTGCGCGTGCCGCTCGATCACCACGGCGCCAACGGGCGCACGCTTGACCTGGCGGTGGCCGTCGAGGACAAGCCGGCCGCGACCCACTTCCTGCTGCTGCTCACCGGCGGGCCCGGCCAGCCCGGCGTCCCGTTCGCCACGAGGCTCAGCAGCAAGGTCACGGCCACGCTGCCGGACTACCGGATGGTGCTGATCGATGAGCGGGGGACTGGCGCCAACGCGTTGCAGTGCCCCGAACTTCAGAAGCAGATGGGATCGACCGACCTGGCCGTGCCCACGCCGCAGGCAGTGACCGACTGCGCCGCGGCGATCGGGCCGGACCGCCGCTTCTACGGCACCGCCGACACGGTCGCCGACCTGGACGAGCTGCGCGCGGCACTCGGCGCCGACACGATCACCGTCGACGGAGTCTCGTACGGCACGTACGTCGCCGAGCGGTACGCGATCACATACCCCGAGCAGGGTGGCGAAGGTCGTCCTGGACTCCGTCCTGCCCGATGACGCAGCCGAGCCGCTCTCCCAGACGCCGATGCACGCCACCGGACGAGTGCTGCGCGCCATATGTGCGCTGCGGGCCTGTCCGGGTGATCCGGTTGCCGACCTGGCCAAGACCGTACGCATGCGTACGGATGGTTCGGAGATCCTCAACGCGCTGACCATCGACGGCATCGTCGACCCGGACTACACCGGCGTCCCGGAGATGCTGCACGACGCCGCGCAAGGCAACTTCGCCCATCTGGACGGGCTGATCGCGGGCGTGCATCAGGGGTTGGCGGACACCCCGGAGAACCTCAGCCAGGGGCTGCATGCCAGTACCCTCTGCGCCGACGGGCAGTGGCCGTGGGTCACCGCGCAGGCTCCGCTCGCGCGGCGCCTGGCGACGCTGCACGCCGCGGCCGCCGACCTGCCCGAGTCGGCGGTGTACCCGTTCGACCTGCGCACGGCTGAGGGCAACGGCATTGCGCAGACGTGCCTGTACTGGCCCGACTCGCCGGTACCGCACCGCGCGGGCACCATGCC
>DASXRA010000343.1:0-8113 GCA_036506855.1 Jatrophihabitantaceae bacterium | reverse complement strand
TCAGACCTCCGACGGGTGGTCGCCCGCCGGAGGTCTGACAACTCCTGTTCGGGGGCAGTCATCGGCTAACCGGCTGACTTCAGGGCCGCCTCCGCGTTCTTCTGCAGGTCGTCGACCATCGACTGGGGATTGGAGCTGCCGTCTGACAGCCCGAGGATCTTCGAGTCGAAATCCTTCTGCACCTGGTCGAACCCGGGCAGGCTCGTCGGGCCGGTCGCGTAGTCGGCTCCCGCGGCGAAAGCTTGCTGGTCGGGGAACGCGGCAGTGAACTGCGACTTCGCCGACTGCACGGACGGCATCACGCCGAATGCGTTGGCGAAGGCCATCTGCTGGTCGGTCGAGGTGAGGAACTTGACGAAGTCGATCGCCGCTGCCTGGTTCTTGCTCTTCTGGGCGATGCCCCAGCAGTTGGTGAACGACAAGGTCGCCTTGCCCTTCGGGCCGGCCGGCAACTCGACCACCTTGTAGTGCAGCTTCGGGAAGTCGCTCTTGACGCCGCCGACGATCCAGTTGCCCTCGATCGTCATGGCCGCCTTGTTCTTGCCGATCGCCTCGCCGCCCCAGCCCGTGTCGGTCTGCTTCGGGAACTTGAGCACGCCCTCCTTCGCGAGCTTGGCGACGTACTGCAACCCGGCCAGGTTCTCCGGCGAGTTGGCCGTGAACTCGGTGCCGTCGGCGTTCAACAGGCTGCCCCCGGCCTGCCGCATGAACGCGTCGACGCGGTCGAGCGTGTCGCTGAAGACCAGGCCGGTGACGCCGCCCTTGGTGAGCTTCTTGGCGACCGCCTCGAGCTGATCCCAGTTGGTCGGGATGTCGGCGTCGGTGAGCCCGGCCTTCGTCCACATGTCGGTGTTGATCTCGAGCGCGAGCGTCGAGAAGTCCTTCGGCGCGCAGTAGAACTTGCCGTTGTCGCTGAACGACTTCACCAGGGACGGGTAGAAGTCGGCCTTGTTCGGCAACTGGTCGCCGTACGGGACGAGAGCATTCGCCTTGACCAGGCCCGCGAACTTCGACGCGTCGACGTAGAACAGGTCGGGCGGCGACCCGCCGGCGAGAGCCTGGGTCAGCTCCAGGGTGAGATCCTTCGCCGGGGTCACGGTGACGGTGTTGCCGCTCTTCGTGCCCCAGGCCTTGGCCGCGGCGTTGACGGCGTTCGTCTCGGCGTCACCGGACGATCCGATCAGCAGCGTCAGGTGCAGGCCTGTCGTCTTACCCCCGCCGGCGCTCGTCTTGGGGGCGCTAGGGCCGCTGCTGCCGCACGCCGCGGTGATCAACATGGCGACGCCCGCCGCGACGGCGACGGCCATTCGAGCCGCTGGGATCCTCATTGATTTTCCTTCTTCCTGTGTATGAAGCGCGCGCGTGGCGAGGCGGCGCTGCTACCGCGGATGACGAGCGCCGGCGGAAGGAGAACCCTCGCCGGCTTGGTTCGTGTGCCGGAGAGGTGCTCCAGCAGCAACTCGACGACTTTCTCGGCAACCTGCTCGAGGGGCTGGCGCACGCTCGTCAGACCGGGCCGGATCACGCTCGCGACCAGGCTGTCGTCGAAGCCGACGACCGCGACGTCACGACCCGGCTGCAGGCCACGATCGGCCAGGACGTCCAGGGCGCCGACCGCCATCGCGTCACTGACGCAGACGATCGCCGTCGGCGGATTGGCGGCGTCGAGCAACCGTTCGGTGAGCGACGCGCCGCTCGCGATGCCGTCCTCGCCGCGCACGTCCAGGCCGCGGACGGGCAAACGACGCGCCGTCGCCTGGCGGAGCCATCCTGAACGGCGGTCGTCGCCGACCCCACTCCCCTCCGGCCAGCCGACGAACCCGATCCGGCGATGACCCAGCCCGACCAGATGCTCGACGGCGTCCGCGATGCCTTGCGCGCCGTCGACGTCCACCCACGAGTGCCCCGGCCGGCTCAGCCCCCATGGCCGGCCGAACGCGACGAACGGCGCCCCGCGATCTCGCAGCCATGCCGCGCGGGGATCGACGAAGTGCGTGCCGGCGATGAGGAAGCCGTCGACTGCGGTGCGCCGCAGCAGGTCGTCGTAGACCGCGATCTCCTCCTCGTCGCTGTTCGCCGCGAAGCTCAGCACGTCGTAGCCGCGGTGGCGGCAGGCCTCGCACAGCACGTGCAGGAAGCGGTCGAGCACGCCTTCGGTACCGCCGTAGTTGCTGGGCATCAGCCGGCAGGCCACCAGGCGGGTCGCCTGAATCCGCAACGTCCGCGCCGCGTGGTTCGGCCGGTAGCCGAGATCGGAGATCGAACGAAGCACCCGCTCGAGAGTGTCGGGACGCAACCGGTGCGGCGCGTTCAGCGCGTTCGACACGGTCTGCCGTGACACGTGCGCATGCTCGGCAACCGACTCGATGGTCGCGCGCGGCTGCCTGCCGTCCGCGGACGCTCTCGGTCTCGCCACCGGCGAAGCCCCCTTCGAGGCAGCGAAGCGAAATTGATCGTTCAAACGGACTGCGCCCATAGTGGCATATGAAGGATCAAATGACTAGGGTGCGATTGTGCCTCAGCCGTACCTGCACGACCTGGTATGCGCTGTCCGTGCGCCGGCGCTTGCCGTGTCCGGGACGGACGGGCAGATCCGCTCGGAGGGCGTGCACGGCGTGTACGTCGGCGACCGCCGGATCGTCTCCCACGCCGTCTGGACGATCGACGGCGCCGAACCCACTGCCCTGCAAGGACATCCCGTCGGCGGCGACGCAGCGCGGTTCGTCACCACCGTTCGCACACTTGGCGATCGGCACGCCGATCCGACCGTGCTCGTGCGGCGCGAGCGGACGACCGTCCATTACGGCGCCGAGGAGCAGGTGGAGGTCGCCTCCTACGCCCGAGCCCCGGTACGGGCGACGCTTTCGCTGACCGTCGCAAGCGATCTCGCCGACCTGGTGACCGTGCGCGGCGGCGCGGCCGCGAGCGCATTGCCGGCGGCCGCCCAGCCGGACGGCATGCACTGGCGCGGATTCGACGGCAGCCTCGTGCAGGTTCGCGCCGACGTGCCGCCCGACGCCGTGCATGCCGAGGTAGGTCGCCTGGACTGGACGATCGACCTTTCACGTGGCGAGGTCTTCTCGCTGCACATCACCTACCGGCTCGCGGAGGACCGCGGCCCGGCGATCGTGGCCCCGGCGACGGTGAGCGCCTTCGGTGCGCCGTCCGTGGTGAGCGGCGACCACCGCCTCTCGGCGCTGGTCGCGCAGAGCGTGGCCGACCTGGACGCGCTGCTGCTCGCCGATCCGCTCGAGCCGGGCGACGTGTTCCTGAGCGCGGGCGTGCCCTGGTACCTCACCCTGTTCGGCCGCGACTCGATCTGGGCGGCTCGGATGCTGCTGCCACTGGGCACCGACCTGGCGGCCGGCACGCTGCGGACGCTGGCCCGGCGGCAGGGCGTGCACAGCGACCCGGAGACCGCCGAGCAGCCCGGCAAGATCCTGCACGAGATCCGCCGGCCCCTGGCCGATCCCGCGGCGCAGCGCCGCACGCTGCCGCCGGTCTACTACGGCACGGTCGACGCGACGCCACTGTGGATCTCGCTGCTGCACGACGCCTGGCGCTGGGGGCTGCCCGAGGCGGACGTCATCGAGCTGCTGCCGGCGCTCGAGTCGGCGCTCGGCTGGCTGGCCGACCACGCGCTCGACAGCGCCGGCTTCGTCTCATACCAGGACGCGTCGGGGCGGGGCCTGGCCAATCAGGGCTGGAAGGACTCGTTCGACTCGGTGCAGTTCCGCGACGGGCGCCTCGTGGCACCGCCGATCGCGCTGTGCGAGGTGCAGGCGTACGCACATGCCGCCGCCCGGCACGGCGCCGATCTGCTCGACACTTTCGGCCGGCCTGGGGGTGCGCGCTGGCGCGACTGGGCGGCCGCGCTGGCCGACCGCTTCCGCGAGCGGTTCTGGGTCGGCGGCGACTACCCGGCGATCGCCCTGGACGGTGACAGCCGCCAGGTCGACACGGTCACCTCGAACATCGGCCACCTGCTGGGCACCGGCCTGCTCGACGCCGCCGAGGAGCAGCGGGTGATCGCCCGCCTCGGCGCGCCGGATCTGGACTGCGGCTACGGCCTGCGGACCATGTCGAGCACCTCGGCCGGCTTCAACCCGATCAGCTATCACGGCGGCGCGGTCTGGCCGCACGACACGGCCATCGCGCTCAGCGGCGCGGCCCGCGCCGTTTCGCCGGACGCCGGCGACGTTGCCGACGGGTTGATCCGGGGGCTGCTCGCGGCCGGGCACGCGTTCGACTACCGGCTGCCGGAGCTGTTCGCCGGCGACACGGCGCGTGCTGGTGTGGGCCCGGTGCCCTACCCGGCGTCGTGCCGGCCGCAGGCGTGGTCGGCTGCCGCCGCCGTGGTCGTGCTGTCGACGCTGCTCGGGCTGCGTCCCGACGTCCCGAACGGCGTGCTGCGACTCGCGCCGCGGCGCCCGTCGCCAGTGGGCGAGCTGATCGTGCGCGGGCTGCGGGTGGCCGGCGATGCGCTCGACGTCCGGCTGGGCGCCGACGGCACCGCCGAGGTGCTCACGGCGCCGAGCAAGCTGCGCATCGCGCTGGGCTAGCGGTCGTCGCGCGCCCAGCTCGGCGTGCCCGCGTCGAGGTGCAGTTCGGCGTCGCACAGGTCGGCCGTCTCCGGGTCGTGCGTCGCCATCAGCACGATCGCACCGCGTTCGGCCTCGGCGCGCAGCAGTTGCATGACCTTGGCGCGGTTGCCCGAGTCGAGCTCGCTGGTCGGTTCGTCGGCGAGGACGACGGCACCTCGCTGGGCGAGGCCCCGCGCAACGGCCAGACGCTGCTGCTGACCGCCGGACAGCTCGTCGACGAGCTGATCGGCGGCCTCGTCGAGGCCCACCTCGGCAAGCACCGCCATGGCCGACTCCTGGGCCCCGCGAACCAACTCCGGTCGTGCCAGCAGGGGCACCGCGACATTCTCCAGCGCGGTGAGCACCGCGGCGAGCGCATTGCCCTGGGGGATCAGCACGATGCCGCGCGCGATCGCGTCCTCGCGTCCGCGCAAGGCAGTGCCGCCGAAGCTCACGTCGCCCTGGTTCGGCACGACCACACCGGCAATGCTGAGCAGTAGCGAGGACTTGCCCGCACCGGACGGCCCGGTGACCGCGATGAACTGACCCGGGTAGGCCCGGATCGTCACGTCACGAACCGCCTCGACCCTGCCGTAGCGGACGGTGATCTGCTCGGCGTACAGGTCGCCGGTCGTGATCTGTGCCGTCATCGCGGCGGCTCGCGGTCGGTGCCGGTCATGGGCTCGAGCGTGACCGTCGAGTCGTCGTCGATCCGCACCCGCAACAGCGCGCCGAACGGGATCATCTCGCGGACGTGCGGTGGCAGCTGCAGGGATCCGTCGCGTCCGACCACCGCGAACTCCTCTCCGTCACGGCCCTCCGCCCCGATCCGCCCGTCCCGGATGGTGATCGTGCGAGCGAACCGCGCGGCGACCTCGGGATCGTGCGTCACGGTGATGACCGTGGTGTGCAGTTCGTGGTTCAGGTGGTCGATGACGTCGAGAACCTCGTCGCGATATCCGCGGTCGAGCTGGCTCGTCGGCTCGTCGGCCAGCAGCAGCCCGGGCGACGCGGCAACGCCGACCGCCAGCGAGATCCGTTGCAGCTGCCCTGGCGTGAGGTCGACGAGCCGGCGCCTGCGGTGATCGGCCATTCCGACGAGGTCGAGCACGTCGACCGGCGCCAGCAGGTCGGATCGGCCGAACCGCCGCGCCGCCTGCTGCGCGAACGCCACGTTCGCTTGCGGCGACAGGTACGGAAGCAGGTTGTTCGCGGCGCCCTGCAACACGATGCCCACCTCGAGCGCGCGCATTCGGTCGAGGTCGCCGCCGCTGATCGCGGTGAGGTCGTGCTCGCCGACTCGCAGTCTCCCGGCGCTGGGCCGTTGCAGGCCGGCGAGCAGCCGCAGCAACGTCGACTTGCCCGATCCGGACGGCCCGAGTAGCCCGACCATCTGACCCGGCGCGACGTCGAGGTCGACGCTGGTCAGCGCCACGACGTCGTTGCCTTCCATCCGGTAGATGTGCACCAGGCCGTGCGCCGAGACCGCTGTGCCCGTCATAGCTGGCTCTCCCGAAGTCGGTCCGGCGCGACCTGCCGCAGCATCTGCAGGCCGACGAGCGTGCTGACCACGCTCAGCGCCACCAGCGCGACTACCGCTGCCAGGGCGACACTGCCCCACACGACCGGTCGCAGGACGGCGGGTTGATCGGCGTCGACCAGGAAGATCGGAACCGAGGGCAGGGCCAGGTGCGCGCCGATCACGCCGACCGCGGTGCCCACGGCGACGCCGACGATCGTCACGACAGCCTGCTCCACCAGCAACGCGCGCCGGAGGATCCGCCGGCCGACACCGACCCGCTCGAGCGCGGACATGTCGTAGCGGCGGGTCCGCCGTGACGTGCTCGCGGCGATCACGATCACGACCGCCGCGATGACCACCGCCAGCAACGCGGTCACCAGGGCGAACTGCATCGCCCACGCCGGCGCGGTCGCGGCGAGCGTGGCGCGGTGCCGGGCGGCGGTGTCGCGCGAGACGACGCTCACCCCGTGCTGCGCGAGAGTCGCCGACAGGTTCCGTTCGCGCGCCGGATCGTCGGCCGAGAGCCACACCGCGGCCGTGCTGTCGCCAAGTCCGCCGGTCGCCAGCGCCGCGGCGGTGTCGAGATCGACCAGGAACGCCGGCCCGCCGGCACCAGGCAGTAGCGGCATCGTCCCGATCGGTTTGTACGAGGTCGCGATGCCGTCGATGCCGTTGTCGCTGAGGTATCCCCGGTCGTCGCGGTCGTCGGGCACCGCGCCGGCCACGATCGCCGGCAACGCGATCGGCACGGCGAGCTGTTGAACCGCAGCCAATGATCCGGAGTTCCGGCCGCTGAGCGTCAACGGCCCTCCGGCCGAGTCCATGTGGATCTGCTGCGTGCCGTCGGAGTTCGTGGACTCCTGCGTTGCCTCGGCCCACTGCGCGGCGCCGCCGAGATCGACCTGTTGCAACTGGCCGGCGTTGCTGGCGTACGCCCCGTCGATCCGCGCGGCGAACTCGATCAGCTCGCCGTCGCCGTTGGTGCGCAACAGGCCGATCTGCAACAGGCGACAGGTGCTCGCACACGGCACGGCGGTCGACAGCATCGCGGGCCGGCCGGTGCCTTCCGGCAGGGGGCCGAGCTTCGCGCCTACCGCCTCGCCATCGCTTCGGCGCAGGGTGACCAGCAAGAAGACGGGTTCCGGGTGCGGTGGGACGATGTCGGCCGCCGGGTCGGGCTCGCGCTTGAGGTCCACGCTGAGCCGCAGTTGGAGCGACGTGCCGGTGAACGAGATCGGCCGCGGTCGCTGCGGACGCAACCCGGACGTCAGCGCCGGCCCGGGCCGATCTCGATTCCAGCCCCACGCGGCGACCCGGGCGAACGACGACGGCTCGACCGCCAGGACCGGCAGCCCGTTCACCGGCCGCTGGGCAACGACCGGGCTCGCGTACCGGCCGTCCGGATCGGCGGCGGCGACCGCCGTCGACAGCGTTCCCGCGCTCGGCGCATGGACGGTGAGCACCACGCTGGCCCCGATGTCGGCGCCGGCTCGCACGGATCGATTACGGTCGGACACACGCCACTGATCGGCCGCCGACACGATCAGCGCGGTGGCGACGCACAGCAGCGTGACGACCCGGCGCACACCGGGACGCCTGGCGATCTGCAATCCGGCCAGCCCGCTCGCGACCCGTCCTCGCAACAACGCGCGCTGCCCGGCGACTCGCGTCGACCACGCGAGCAGCCGGCTGACGAGCAGCCCGGCGAGGAGCGCGATGAATCCCGGCGTCAACACGGCGAGCGCGTTCTCGCCGTCGCCGGACAGCACCACGAACGTCCCGGCGACCGCGGCAGCCGCGACCGCCGCTTCGGCGGCGCCGACCCCGCGCCGCGAGGTCCGAGGTGCCACTCGTCGCAGCAGATCGTGCACCGGCTTGCGCGCGGTCAACCATGCCGCGACGGCGATGATGAGCAACTCGGCGAGCACGGCCGATCCGGCAGCCGCGAGCACGGGCCAGCGAAGCTCCGGCCGGGCCCCGCCCGACAGCCACCAGCGGGTGGCCAGAT
>DASXRA010000342.1:0-7253 GCA_036506855.1 Jatrophihabitantaceae bacterium | reverse complement strand
CGAGATGCTCATTTTCGCCAAGCCGCCGGTAGCGGTGGGCATCAACAAGAACGTGATCGGCCTCGAGCTCGCCAAGCGCGGGGTCATCCGCAGCATCTACGAGTTCTCGTTCCTGCAGGACGACGAGCAGCTGGCCGGCGTCGTGGCATTCCTCGACGCCGGCGAGCACGCCCGGTTCGTCGAGAAGCTGCCGATGAAGCTCGGCATCATCGACGAGCGCCTGGTGCTCTTCACGCTGCCCGCCCCGATCGCAGGGCGCGAGGATCTCACGACGATGGTCGTCGAGCACCCGTACCTCGCCCGCACGCTCAAGCTTGCCTTCGAGTCGATCTGGGCTGGCGGCGCGACGTTCGAGCAGGCCTGCCGGCACCTCGGCATTCAGCGGCGCGCCGACTCTTGACCGGCCTCGCGGCGTCCGCGTAGGTTCCCGACACCACCCTCAGTGGTGTCTGTCGGGGAAGGACGCAAATGCGAAGAGCGGCGGCATGCGCGCTGTCCATCGGGGTTCTCCTAGCGGCGCTGGCCGATCCGGTCGGCGGCGCCGTGGCCGGGGCCGATCCGGTCACCCCGGATGCCGCCGCGGTCCGGACCGTCACGCTCGTCACCGGCGACCGGGTCGGGATCGCGCAAACGCCGGCCGGCCGCCCGTCGGTCACGCTCACCTCGCCGGACGGCGCGGCGTCGAGCGCGTTCCGGGTGCTCGAAAGCGGCAGCCACCTGTACGTGATCCCGCAGGACGCGGCCGGCTTCGTGGGTGCCCCGCTGGACCTGAGCCTGTTCGACGTGAACGCCCTGCCGTCCGGTTCGCAGGCAGTGCCGCTCACGGTGGAGTACGCGGCCGGCAACCCGGCCAGAGCGCTGCCGGGCACCGCGCTGACCGGGCAGCACACGCTCGCGCTGACCGACCGGGCCGCGTTCGGCCGCGCGATGGCGGGCGGCCACGCGTTCGACGGCGTGCAGCGCCTGGCGTTGGCGAGCGCGCAGCCCGCGGCCGCCCCGGCGGGCAAGCTCTACACGCTCACCGTCAAGGCCTTCGACCGGCTGGGCCACCGGGTCAACGGCAGCACCGCCGTCGCGATGAACGCCGACAACGTCGAGTACTACCTTGGCGCACAGGCCTTCTTCAACGGCGAGGTCGCGTTCAGCGTGCCGGCCGGCGCGTACAGCGTGGACTCCTACATCGGCACGGGATACCGCGACGGCACAGCCGACTTCACGCTGGCCGCCGCGCCCGAGGTGAACGTCACGCGCGACACGACCGTCATCCTGGACGCCCGCAAGGGCACGCGGTTCGCGGCCAGTACGTCCCAGCCGACCAGCCAGGTCGTCGGCCAGCTGAACTATCAGCGCAACGGAGCGGTGGGCGTCAGCTTCACTGACTCGTTCACTGCGTTCGGCACGACGCCGCTGTACGCCACGCCGACGGCGCAGGTGCACACCGGCCAGCTGTACTTCTATCCGGGCCTTCGCCTCGGCGACGCCGACGGCAGCGTCGACCACGTCATGTACGACCTGGAGTTCCCGTACGTCGGCGCGATCCCGGCCGACCTCAGCCACGCGGTCAGCGACAGCGAGCTCGCCACCATCGACGCCCGCTACCACAGCGCGGTACCCGGACGCGCCGAGATCGAGGCCCGGCAGGGCGCGATGCCCTGGCAGGCCGTGTCGGTGTTCGCCGCCAGCAACGTCGTCGCGCCGCTCCACCGCACCGAGTACGTCCTCCCCCAGCCGGACCTGGCCTGGTTGCAATTCGTCGCCGTCGACGGGCAGGACTTCTTCGGGTTCATCGAGGACGCACTGCGCACGTACCAGCCGGGCGAGCAGTCGACCGTCGACTGGGCCGCACAGCCGATGGCGCCGGGAATCCAACAGCAGCTCGACGCCGTACAGGGCTGTCCGGCCTGCCGGAGCGGCGACACGCTCGGCTTCGAGCTGTGGGGCTACACCGACGGCCTCGGCCGCGTGATGCTGCCCGACCCGTCGATGACGGAGAGCATGGCGCTCTACCAGGACGGGACCCAGGTCGGCCAGGCCCGCGGTGGCTTCGCGTCCTTCCCGGTCGGTGCTGCGCCCGCGTCGTACCGGCTCGTTTACGACGCCTCGCGGCAGGCGAGCTGGTGGCCGTCGTCCACCCAGACGCATACCGAATGGACGTTCCCGTCCAGTGAGCGCCCCGCCGACCAGCTACCCCCCGGCTGGACGTGCGGGGGCAAGGCCGGCGGCGGGGGCGGCCGCGACGCGACTTCGGCACCCGGGCAGGGCGGCGGATGCAGTTTCGAGCCGCTGCTCTTCGCCCGCTACAGCACGGGTGCCGGCGTCGACGACGTCGTCCCCGCCAATGGTCCGGCCACCGTCGAGGTGAACGTGGCCCACCAGATCGGCGCGGCCGCGTCGCCGGTGACGTCGTTCGCCGCGCAGGTCTCCTACGACGACGGCACGTCGTGGACGGACGTGCCGGCCACCCGCCTGGGCGACGGCCACTACCGCCTCGCGTACTCGCAGCCGCCCCTGGACGCGACGAGCGGCTTCGCCTCGCTGCATGTCACGGCGGCCGACGCGGCCGGCAGCGCCATCGACCAGACGATCACCCGCGCCTACCCGCTGGCGGTCACCGCACCCGTGCCGCCGCCGTCGGGCCGCGCGGATGCGCCGCCGACGCGCGCCTGCGCGACGCCCACGATCGCCCCGTACGCGCAGTGCACGGCGCTCGTCAACGCGGCGGCCGGCGTCTCGGCCGACGAGCCGACCGGCTACGGACCGGCCGATATCCAGTCGGCGTACCGGATCCCGGCTCGCGGCCAGGGCCGCACCGTCGCGATCGTCGACGCGTACGACAACCCGAACGCCGAAGCCGACCTCGCGGCGTACCGCGAGCACTACGGGCTGCCGCCCTGCACGAGCGCGAACGGCTGCTTCCGCAAGGTCAACCAGCACGGTGCCACCACGCCGTTGCCGAACCCCGATCCGGGCTGGGGCCTGGAGATCTCGCTCGACCTGGACGCCGTCTCGGCAGCGTGCCCGGCGTGCAAGATCGTGCTGGTCGAGGCCGACAGCTCCAACCTGCTCGACCTGCTTCCCGCCGCGCAGGCCGCGGCGGCGCTCGGCGTCGACGCGATCTCGAACAGCTACGACAGCAGGGGCGAGTTCGCCGCCGAGCGGCTCTTCGAGCCTTACTACCGCGACCTGCGCGTCCCGATGTTGTTCTCGACCGGCGACTACGGCTACGGCAACGGCGCGATCCTGATCGGCGGCATCGGCTACCCGTCGGCGTCGCAGTACGTGGTCGCGGTCGGTGGCACGTCCCTCGTTCGCGACCCGAGCACCCGCGGCTGGGCAGAGACCGCATGGGACGGCGCGACGAGCGGCTGCTCGGCGTACATCCACAAGCCGGGCTGGCAGAAGGATCAGCTCTGCGACATGCGCACCGTCGCCGACATCTCCGCCGACGCCGACCCCGCCACCGGCCTGGCCGTCTACGACACGTTCGGCTTCGACGGCTGGCTGCAGGTGGGCGGCACCAGCCTGGCCGCGCCGCTCGTCGCGAGCATGTACGCGATGGCCGGCATCACCGCGCGGCCGGGCTACCCCGGCGACATCTACCGTGACCGGTCGGCGCTGTTCGACGTCGTCGGCGGCAGCAACGGAACCAACTGCTCGGGCACGTACCTGTGCAACGCCGTGCCCGGCTTCGACGGGCCGACCGGCCACGGCTCGCCGGACGGCGCCGCACCCTACTGGACAGGCTGAGCGCCCGAGTCCGCCTCGGCCAGCTCGCGGGCGACGGTGAGGCCGAGCTGAAAGCGTGTCGTGACGCCGCGCTCGGCCATCAGGTTGGCGAGCCATCGCCGGGCGGTGCGCAGGCTGACGCCGAGCTGGCGGGCGATGGCCTCGTCCTTCATCCCCGCGGCGAGCAGCTGCAGGATCCGCCGGTCGGGGTGATCGTCGGACTGCTCCGGCGTCGTCCGGCCGCTGACGTAGAGGTGTACGGGGATCGAGCGGTCCCAGACCGTCTCGAAGTGCATCGTGAGCATCGAGAGCATGGAGCTCGGGTGGACGAGGATTGCCGTCTCCTCGTCGGTACGCGGCCCGTCGATGGTGAGCGGCAGCAGCGCTAGCCGGTGATCGGCGATCGCCAGCTTCGTCGGCACCAGTGGCGACAGGCGCGCGTCCTCGCCGGCGTCGCGGAACGCCGCGATCGTCGCGAGCTGCCCGGGGATCTGCAGCGACTCGGACGAGTAGACGGCCCGCCAGTGCACGCCACGGGCCAGCGCGTCGAACTCGTCGGGGTTGTCCGGCGAGCCGATGTAGGGCGGCTTGTCGAAGATCATGAGGTCGCGCTCGGCGCCACGGGTCAGCTGGACGGCACGCTGGTTGATCGCGTCCACGCCGCTGATCAGCTCGATGACCTGCGACGTGTGCTCGTAGCGCGTGCCACGCCGGAAGTCCTCGACGAGCCGGTCGGCGAGCAAGCGGGCACGCTCGAGCTCGTCCTGGCGCTGCGCGATCAGGGCGCCGACCGCGACGTCGGGCGGTGCCGGCACGTATCGCGCCGGCGTGCCCGGGCGCCGGCTCAGCAGCCCGGACCGCTCCAGCCTGGTGACGGACTGCCGCGCCCGCGCGACGCCGACGTCAGCCCGCGCGGCGAGTTCGGCGAGCGTCGAGCCGGGGCTGTTCAGCAGCTCGCGGTATACCTGCTCGTCCAGCAGCGGGACCCCGACGACTGAGAGCCTGCCGAGCGGGTCCCGATCGTCCGCGTCGCGCCGACCCTTTATGGACATTGTCACCAGACTGCCACATCGCGCACCCTAATTTCAGGGCGGCAGGTGGGGTTGACGCGGACCGGCTCGATCGCTTGATCACCTGCGGATCACCCACCGTCGACGGTACGCAAACCGCAGGTGATCATGGCGAGACCGGGCGTGCTCGCCTTCGCGGCGACGACGTCGCGTGTCGTGGCCATTCGATGTCAATGGCCCGTTCATGCCCCACTAGACCCCTATCGGTGCGGTCGTCCGGTGCGCAGACTTCAAGCGCCAACGAAACGGTTTCGCTGATCGTCGGGGAGTGCGCCATGCGTCGTCGCAGGTCCATGCGTCTCGCGCCTGGATTGACGGCGCTCGCACTGCTCATACCGCTGACCCCGGCGGCGTCCGCGGCACCGAGCGGCGGCGGCGCGACGACGACGCACGTGATCGTCCAGCTTGCCGGTACCCCGGCCCTGGACGGCCCGCGCGCACAGGCGCACCATCGGGTGAGCGCGTTGCGCGCGCAGCACGCCGCGTTCCGGCAGCAGGTCGCCGCCACCGGCATCCACGCCAAGATCGGCGGCGAGGTCACCCAACTGCTCAACGCCGTCGCAGTCACGACCGACGCGGCCGGCGTGGCCCGGCTGCGCGCCCTGCCCGGCGTGGCCGCCGTCTACCCGGACGCCGCCATGCACGCCAGCGTGGACGTGGACGTGTCGCTCATCGGCGCGCCGCAGGTCTGGCAGACGAACGACCCGTCCGGGCGTCCCGACCAGGGGACAGGCGAGACGGTCGCCGTCGTCGACACAGGCATCGACTACACCCATCCCGACCTGGGCGGCGGGTTCGGTGACGGCTTCAAGGTCGTCGGCGGCTACGACTTCGCCAACGGCGACGACGATCCGCGCGACGACAACGGCCACGGGACGCACGTCGCGGGCATCATCGCCGGCGATCCGACCGGCCCCGGCGGGCGCACCGGGGTCGCGCCCAAGGCGAACCTCACCGCCTACAAGGTGTTCGACTCGTCCGGCTTCGGCGACGAGTCGACGGTCATCGAGGGGCTCGAGGCGGCGGTCAGCGTCGACAACCCGCACCGTGCCGATGTCGTCAACATGAGCCTGTCCGGGCCGCCGACGCCGGACGATCCGCTCGAGCAGGCCAGCGCGGCCGCCGTCCATGCCGGGGTCGTTGTCGTGGCGGCGGCCGGCAACGACGGTCCTGGCGAGAGCACGGTCGGCTCACCGGCCGAGGCGCCGGACGTGCTCGCCGTCGGCGCCAGTGCCAGTGGCATCGACTTGCCGGCGGTCACCGTCACGTCGCCGGTGCACCACGCGCTCGACGTGCAGCGGCTGAACCTGTCGGCCAACCCGCCGGCGAGCCCCGAGAACGTCGATCTGGTCAACGTGGGCGACGGTGCCGAGTCCAGCTACGACGGCGTGGACGCCACCGGCAAGGCGGTGCTGTTCACGTACAACCCGTTCAGCGCGACGCAGGCGCTGCTGACCGCCGAGCAGCACGGCGCCGTCGCGGCGCTGCTGAGCACGCCGAACTACTACAGCGGACCCGGATTCCAGCCGGGTCCCGCGCTGGCCGACTTCACGGCCGAGACGGCCGACGACCCCGACAAGCTGACCCTCGTCGCCGCCGTCGTGAACGGCACCGACGCCACGGACCTGCAGCAGTGGCTGGCCGACGGCCCGGTGCGCGTCCAGGTCGGCGGCACCGATGCCACCGACCAGATCGCGTCGTTCAGCTCGCAGGGTCCGGCCCTGGGCAGCTACGCGCTCAAGCCCGACCTGGTCGCGCCGGGCGTCGAGATCGGCTCGACCTGGCTCGACGGCCAGTACGCGGACGACAGCGGCACGAGCATGGCCGCCCCGCACGTCGCCGGGGCGGCGGCGTTGGTCCGCCAGGCGCATCCGACCTGGACGGCAAGCCAGGTCGCGGCCGCGCTCACCGGTGGTTCGAAGCTGCTGCCCGGCTTGGAGGCGACGATCCAGGGCGCCGGCCGCCTCGACGTCGCGGCGGCGAACCAGTTGCCCGTGCTGCCGAGCGAGCGGATCGCCGACCTGGGCCTAGCCGACCTCGGCGGGTCGTCGCTGCACGCGACCGCCACGGTCACGCTCACCAACGTGTCGGGCACGGCGCAGACCGTCCACCTCAGTGCGGCCGGGACCGGAGCGCACGTCGACGTCACACCGACCAGCGGACGCATCGCGGCCGGCAAGAGCCTGAGCGTGCATCTCACACTCAGCGACGCCCGCCCGACCGGCGGCACGGACCTGACCGGCTGGCTGCGCGCCGCGGTGACCGGTGCGCCGACGCTGACCGTCCCGTACCTGCTGGCCGTCCGTCCGCTGGAACTGCACGCCGTGCCCGACCCGACGCCGGCCGGTGGCACCGTGTTCATTCACGCCGAGCCCGACCTCGCCGGCACGCCGGCCGTGACGGTCACCGCGCCCGATCGCCGCGTCACGACGACGACGGCGACGTTCGACCACACCG
>DASXRA010000341.1:0-5807 GCA_036506855.1 Jatrophihabitantaceae bacterium | reverse complement strand
CGCGTGGCATCGCGATTTCACGACAAGGCACGGCGTGCGCCGAGATGTCACCCGTCGGCGGCGGGCGGACGGCGGCGGGCGGACGGCGGCGGGCGGACGGCTCAGTGGACGCTGACGACCAACTTGCCGAGGGCCTGGTTCGCCTCCATGACCTTGTGTGCCTCGGGGACCTCGTCGAAGCCGAAGACCCGGGCCGGCTTCGCCTGGTAGACGCCGGCTTCGGCCTTGGCGATCAACTCCTGCACCGGCACGGCGTCCAGTGGGAAGTGCTCGGAGCCGAACATGAAGCTGCCGAAGAAGCTCAGCTGGACGCCGGAGGGCAGGTCGACCAGCGGGTCGAAGTCGACCACCGGTCCCAAGCCGCCGAGGAAACCGATCTGGCACACCCGGCCGCCCGGCCGCACCGCGGCAAGCGTGTCGCGCAGCGCACTACTACCGACCAGATCCACCGCCGCGTCGATGACGATGCCCGCCGCTTGCGCCTGGGTGGCCAGTCCGCCGTCGTCGAGCAGCACGTCCTTCGCGCCGAGGTCGAACAGCAGTGCGCGGCGCTCGGGGTTGCGAGTCGTGGCGATGACCGCAACGCCGAAGTCGGCGGCGATGTTCACCACGGCCTGGCCCAGCGCGGACGTCGCGCCGCGCACCAGGACCGTCTGTCCGGGCGCGACGGCGAGGTTGTGGTGCAGGGTGGTCCACGCCGTCGCATAGGTCTCCGGCACGGCGACCAGGTCGGCCCATGACAGACCGGTGTCGACGGCCACCACGTTGGTGGCCGGCACGCTGACCTTCTCGGCGTACGTGCCGTTCCGCGTGCGGCCCATCCCGCCCATGATCGCCACGACCTTGGTGCCGGGGGCCAGCCGCCCGGTGCGGTCCAGGGCGATCGTGCCGGCACACTCGATCCCGGTCACCGGCGCGACGTCCAGGTCTCCCCAGCGCCCGTCCCGGAAGTACAACTCGGCATGGTTGAGCCCGAAGGCTTCGATGTCGATGACAACCTCGCCGTCGGCCGGCTGCGGGTCCGGCAGTTCGGTGATCGTGAGTACATCGGGCCCGCCGTGGGTGGACGTGACGATTGCGCGCATGATCTTCTTCCTTTCTTTAGGGATCGTTCAAGTATTGTTGCCGAGAAATGGCCACCGGACTTGTCGGTGGCCGGGCGGGTGGCCTCAGTGCAGGCCGGAGAACGCATTGTCGACGATCGCTCGCAGCACCTCCTCGTCCGGGTTGGCCTTCCCGACGACCATCAGGCCCTGGCTGGTGGCCACCAGCATCCGGGCCGCGCCCACGGGGTCGATCCTTCGCGGCAGCTCCTTGCGGCGGATGGCCGTACGCAGCGCTGCGGTGAAGCACCGTTCCAGCCGGGCGAGATGGCCGCGCACCACGGCCGCCACCTGGTCGTCGTGCGCGGCGAGCTCGACCGCGCTGTTGACCAGCAGGCACCCCTGCCTGCCCTCGGCCGAGAGCAAATCCTCGATAAGCCCGTCGAAGTAGCCGCGGGCCTCCGCGATGGAGGCGCCTGGTTCGTCGAGGTCGCGCAGCTTCTGCGGCACGACCAGCTTCGAGTAGCGGTCGAGCGAGCCGATGAACAGCGCACGCTTGCCGCCCGGGAACGCCCCGTACAGACTTCCCGGCTTGACCCCGGTGGCTCGCACCAGGTCGTCGACGGATGTGGCGCGGTAGCCGCGCTCCCAGAACTCGCGCATGACACCGTCGAGAACCTGCTCGGTCTCGAACTCCCGCCGACGCGCCATGAACCGGAACGATATCTGAACGATCACTCAACAATCAAGAGCTGTCGTACAGCGCGTCGACGGCGGCAGTCGCCGCACCGAGCTGGCTGTCTCGCTGGGCAACGGCCCACGCCCGAGTCGTCCGGTCCAGTGCGATGGTCGTCCAGCCGTTCCCGTCCTCGTCGCTGACGTGGACGAGCAGCGTGTGGTTGTCGTGCTCCACCCGGACGCGATGTCGCGAGTTGGCCTCGTCGCGCAACTGGCGGGACTTGCCGCCTGCCGCTGCCACCGGTGCGACGAAGGAGGTCCAGCGTCCACGGCTCGTCTGCGGTCGTCGGACCGGACCGCTGCGCCCGTCTGTCACGGCCTCATTGTGCCGACGTCGCTGAGCGTTGCGCCTCGGTGAGACCTGCGAACGGGATGGGGCACGACGGGTGCTTCGAGCAGGCGACGAGGTCGTCGCATCCGGCCAGCAACGCCGCCTGCAGGGTGTTCCGGATGAGCTGCAGATCGCTGATCCTCGCCTCGATCTCGTCCAGCTTTGCCGCGACCCGGGTCCGCAAGCCGAGATCGAGCAGCTCGGCCACCTCGTCGAGTGTGAAGCCGAGCCGCTGCGCGGACTTGATCACCCGCAGCCGGGCGACCGTGCTCCGTGGGTACAGCCGATGCCCGCCCAAGCTTCGCTGCGGTGCCGGCAGCAGCCCACGCCGCTCGTAGTAGCGCAGCGTTTCGAGGTTCACCGCAGCGGCGTGCGCAACCTGCCCGCTGCGGAGCCCCTCGGTCACGCCGGCCGCCCGGCCGCGGCACTGGCGCGCGCGGTCAGGCCGTCCAGCACGTCGACCTGACCTGGCGGCACGCCGACCGTCAGCGACAGCGCGTCGCCGTCCTCGCCCAAGTCGAAGGTGAACAACGCACAGCACTGCGACTCGCGGGCGACGAGGTCGGCAACGGTAGCCGCGAGCCCTGGACCGGCAGCGAGTGTGAACCGCGCGCTGAGTGCCGTCGGCCGGTCGATGTCGACCAGCGCCGTCGCGAACAGCTCGTCGAACTCGGCGACTCGCGTCGGCCGCTCAGCCGTCGGCAGTGTGCATGAATCCGGCGTCCAATGCTCTGCGTCCATGGTTCGACGGTAAGCCCGTACCCCGGTACAGGATGCAACCCGCTAAGGCTGGCACCAGGACGGGGGCGCCGTGCCGTCCAGGACCAGCGCGACGGCTGCGCGCGCGGTGAGCGGACCGACCAGGTTTCCCGTGCCGCTGTAACCGCCGCAGGCCACGACGCCGGGGGCGATCTCGGTGCACAGCGGCTTGCCGTCCTTTGTGTAGCCGACGGACGCGGCCCACCGGTAGGTCACCTCGACCGGGCCGCCGGCCATGCGAGCGGCCACCTGCTCGATCCACGCCTGAACCGGTGGTGTCGGCGTTGTCTCGGACGTCCATTCGTCGTCGACGAACCGGTCGCGGCCGCCGCCGGCGAGGATCCGACCGGCGGCGTCCTGCTGCGCGTAGTCGTATCCCCAGCGGCCGTACACGGGGCACGGCAGGCGCTTGCCGACCGGTTGAGTCGCGAGCATCTGCAGCCGCGCCGTGCGGACGCGTCCTGCGAGCTGCGGCAGCAACGTGTCGAGCCGGCCGTCGACGGCGACGAGCACGACGCCGGCGCTGATCACGCCGTGTTCCGTCACGACACGCTTACTGTCCACAGTGGACACTCGGGTGTGCTCGTGCAGGGCAGCCTGGTCGCGCAGGGCGGTGGCCGTCGCCAGTGCGCGGCGGGCCGGGTTCGTCGCCGCGTCGTCCGGCAGGAACAGGCCGCGTCCGAGCTCGCCGTCATACTCGTCGACCGCGATGCGGTGCTCGCGCAGCGCGGCGGCGTGGTGCGCACAGTCGTTGAGTTCCGCGGCACGGTCGGCTTCGTCGGCGGCGTCAAGCGGCGGGCCGGGCAGGCCGGCGAGCCGGATCGATCCGACGCGTTCGATCAGCGCGGGGCCGAGCGCCTCGGCCAGCCGGTCGAGTTCGCCGAGCGTGGCGCGGTAGAGAGCGAGCGCCGGTTCGGCGCCCCACCGCGCGATGGCGTCGTGCAGGTATGGCGCGGGGCCGCCCAGCAGGAATCCCCCGTTGCGTCCAGCCGCACCGGCAGCAACCCGTCCGGCGTCCACGCCGACGACGGACAACCCGCGTGCGGCGAACTCCCCGATCGCGGCGAGACCGGACGCGCCTAGGCCCACCACGCAGGCGTCGGCGGTGCGGTCGCCGGGCAGTGGTGGCAGGCCGGGCCAGCTGACGTCCTCGTCCCACCCGACCGTCAACGTCGAACCTCCTTCCCGCACGGGGGCGGGTCGTCGCTCACGGCAGTGCGAGCTGGCTCTTGCCGAGGACCGCGATCCCGCTGTCGGTGACCTTGTACCGGGCACGGTCGAGGTCGAGCTCGACGCCGACATGTGCGCCCTCGGGCACCACGACGTTCTTGTCGAGGATCGCCCGGCGGATGACGGCGCCCCGCCCGATCTGGACGTTGTCCATGATCACCGATGCTTCGACGTAGGCGCCGGCGTGCACGCGGACGTTGGGTGAGATGACGCTGTTGCGCACCGTCGCCCCCGCGACGATGGTGCCGGAACTGACGATCGACTCCTGGGCGATGCCGCCCTCGACGAACTTCGCGGGCGGCAACTGCGGCGGGTTCGTGTAGATAGGCCACAGCTGGTTGTAGAGGTTGAAGATCGGGTGCACCGCGACGAGATCCATGTGCGCGTCGTAGTAGGCGTCGAGCGTCCCGACGTCACGCCAGTAACCCCGGTCGCGTTCCTCGGCACCGGGCACGTCGTTGTCGGAGAAGTCGTACACGTGGGCCGTGCCCTGCTTGACCATCAGCGGCATGATGCTGCCGCCCATGTCGTGCACCGAGTTGTCGTCCTCGGCGTCGGCCCGCAGGACCTCCAGCAACGCCTCGGTCGTGAACACGTAATTGCCCATCGACGCGAAGCATTCCTCGGGACTGTCGGGCAGTACCGGCGGGTCGTTTGGCTTCTCGACGAAGTCGACGACCGTGCCATCACCGCTCGTCTCGAGAATGCCGAACGCGCTCGCCTCGCTTCTCGGCACGCGCAGGCCGGCGATCGTCACTCCGGCACCTGACTCGATGTGCTGGGCGACCATCTGCCGCGGATCCATCCGGTACACGTGGTCGGCGCCGAACACCACGATGTACTCGGGCTTGTCGTCGAAGATCAGGTTGGACGACTGCAGGATCGCGTCGGCGCTGCCGGTGTACCAGCGCGGGCCGAGCCGCTGTTGCGCCGGGACGGGGGTGATGTAGTTGCCGAGCACCGCCGACATCCGCCAGGTCTGGGTGATGTGCCGGTCGAGCGAGTGCGACTTGTACTGCGTGAGCACGCAGATCCGCAGATACCCGGCGTTGACGAGGTTCGACAGGACGAAATCGATGAGCCGGTAGTTGCCGCCGAAGGGCACGGCAGGCTTGGCGCGATCGGCAGTCAGCGGAAAGAGGCGCTTGCCCTCTCCCCCCGCGAGGACCATGCCCAGGACCCGGGGTTCCCTCGCCATGCACCTCACCCTAGCCGGGGCGCGCTGCCGGTAGCGAGCCCGTGAGGTCCCAGTAGGGTCGCATGCATGCGCGTCGGCATCCTCACTCGCGAATACCCCCCTGAGGTATATGGCGGCGCCGGAGTGCACGTCGAATTCCTGTCCCGGGAGCTGCGCCGGCTGGTCGACGTGGAGGTGCACTGCTTCGGATCGGGACGTTCCGAGCCGGGCGTTTTCGCCTACGTCCCGCCTGCCGGGCTCACCGGTGCGAACCCTGCCCTGCGCACGATCGGCGTCGACCTGGAGATGGCCGACGCGGTTGCCGACCTGGACGTCCTGCACTCGCATACCTGGTACGCGAACCTCGCCGGCGTGCTCGGCGCGACGTTGCACGGGCTGCCGCACGTGCTCACCGCGCACTCGCTCGAGCCGCAGCGTCCGTGGAAGGCCGAGCAACTCGGCGGCGGCTACGGCATCTCGTCCTGGGTCGAGCGGCAGGCCTACGAGACGGCGTCGGCGATCATCGCGG
>DASXRA010000340.1:0-2673 GCA_036506855.1 Jatrophihabitantaceae bacterium | reverse complement strand
CACTCGGCGTGCATCTCGGCCAGCACATCCGCGAAGCCGGCCTCGCGCGCGGCGAGCAGGCCGGACCCCACGCCGAACCAGCCGGGGACGATCTGGCGTGACTGCGTCCAGCCGAACACCCACGGGATCGCGCGCAGCCCGTCGATGCCACCGCCGGACGACGGCCGCCGCGACGGGCGCGAGCCGATGTTCAGCGAGCCGAGCTGCTCGACCGGCGTCGACGCGATGAAGTACGCCGGCAGGTCGGGGTCGTCGAGCAGGCGCCGGTAGGCGGCGAACGCGGCGTCGCTGACGAGGTCCATCGTCTTGTCCCAGGCATCGAGCTGCTCGGCCGGCTGGCGCGGCGCCCGGTGCAGCGTGGACGCCTGCAGCACGGCGGCCACGGTGAGCTCGAGGTTCTCGCGCGCGAGCGCCGGCAGGGCGTACTTGTCGCTGATCACCTCGCCTTGTTCGGTGAACTTGATCTCGCCGTCGAGGACGCCCCACGGCTGGGCGAGGATCGAGTCGTACGTCGGGCCGCCGCCACGGCCGACCGTGCCGCCCCGGCCGTGGAACAGCCGCAGCCGCACATCGTGCCGCAACGCCACGTCGCGCAGCGTCCGCTGCGCCTTGTGAATCTCCCATTGCGACGTCGTGATGCCGGCCTGCTTGTTCGAGTCGGAGTACCCGAGCATGACCTCCTGCACGTCGCCGCGCAGCCGGACGATGAGCCGGTACGTCGGGTTGGACAGCAGCTCGTCGAGCACGTCGCCCGCGCGCCGCAGTTCCTCGACGGTCTCGAGCAGTGGCACGAACCCGATTCGCGCGACCGGTTCGCGAGCAGCGCCGCCGACCCCCGCGCCGTGCACGTCGATCAGCCGGGCCTCGCGGGCGAGCACAGCCGCGGCGAGGATGTCGTCGGACCCGCGCGTCATCGACACTATGTAGCTCTCGATCACCTCCGGGCCGTACGTGTCGAGCGCCCGGCGGATGGCGGTGAACACCGCGAACGTCCGCGCGCCAGCCTCGTCGAGCGGGGGGGGGGTCTGCGTGAGCGGGCGCCGGGACGTGAGTTCGCGCGCCAGCAGCTGCAGGCGGTACTTGCGCGGCACGTCGGAGTAGAGCCAGGTCTCCTCAACGAGGCGGTCGACGAGCTGCCCGACGGCATGGTGGTGGGCGTCGGCGTGCTCGCGGACGTCCATGGTGGCCAGGTGCAGGCCGAACACGGCGACCGTGCGCTCGACCCGGGCCAGCAGGCCGTCGGCAACCAGGGTGCCCGCATGCGCGCGCAGCGACGCGCCGATCATGGCGAGCTCGGCCAGCAGTTCAGCCTTGCCGAGGTAGTCGCGCGCGGGCACGTGCGGGGATCCGTGGTCGATGCGCTGGCGGGTGTTGGCGATCTTCGCGTTGATGCAAGTCAGTTTGAGGCGGTACGGCTCAGTGGCATTGAGCGTGACGAGCCGCGGGTCGATCTCGGGCAGCGCTGCCAGGTCGGCCTCGATCGAGGCACGTAGTTCCGGCGAGACGCCCACGACAGCAGTGGACGACGACAGCTCGGCGATCAGGCCGTCGATGGCGCGCGTGACGGCCCGTGCCGCGACGTGATGCTGCAACCGCAGCACCTCGCGGGTGACCGCGGCGGTGACGTTCGGGTTGCCGTCTCGGTCGCCGCCGATCCAGGTGCCGAACGTGAGCGGCGCCGCGTCGACGGCCAGGTCGGCGCCGTGCCGGTGCAGCTCGGCGGCAAGGTCGTCGGCAAGATCGGGCAGCGTCTCGTCGACGAGATCCTGCAGGTAGTAGACGACGTTGCGCGCCTCGTCGACGGGTGTCGGCCGGTGCTGGCGCAGCTCGTCGGTCTGCCAGATGAGATCGATCGCCTCGGCGAGGGTGCGGTCCTGCTTCGCCCTGGCGGCGGTGCCGGGCGTCGTGGGCGCGGAGAGCACATCGGCGACGCGCCGCAGCTTGGTCAGGATCGACCGGCGGCTCGCCTCGGTGGGATGCGCGGTGAACACTGGGCGTACAGCGAGTGTTGTGACCGCGCTCGACAGGCCGGCGCCGCCCAACTCGGCGGCGACTGCGGCAACGGAACTGGCCAGCCACCCTGGGTCCGCCGTGCGTTCGCGCAGGCTGCGCACGCGATGCACCTGCTCGGCGACGTTAGCCAGGTGGAAATAAGCCGCGAATGCGCGCACCAGCGCCGACGCCGTGTCGATCGGCAGCCCGGCGAGCAGCTCGCGAACCTCGTCGCGCGCCGCGTCTCGCGTCTCGGGGGTCGGCGCCTCCTTGCTCAGCTTCGTCAGCGCTCGGACCCGTTCGACGAGGTCGAGCAGCGGCTGACCCTCTTGCCGCACAAGGGATTCGCCCAGCAGCGTGCCCACCCGGCGCACGTCTGCGCGCAGCGCCGAGTCGTCCGCCTCGGTGGTCAGGTGGTCGACGTCGGTCAGCGTCGGCACGCGGCGGGCGTCAGTCACACGGTGAATTCTTCCGCAGAGTCAAGGTTGACCTGGATGCGCGTCATGCCGGATGGCGCTGCCTGCACAGAAAGATCAACCGGCATGGGACGGCAACCAATCGAATGTCGCCTTATACGGCTTTCCGTGGTGTCGAAGATCGATACAGATTGTGACCGTCCGTTTGCGCACGTGAGACAACTTATAGATTCGGCGGCCCAGTTTTACATCTGCTGCACTTTTA
>DASXRA010000339.1:0-2454 GCA_036506855.1 Jatrophihabitantaceae bacterium | reverse complement strand
GCTCGATCGCGACGCCGTCGCGGCAGGCAAACCGGCCGGCGAGATGCCTTGGCACATGCCGTACCTGCCCATCGACCCCAAGGACGTCGGCCGTTCGTACGAGGCCGTGATCCGGGTGAACTCGCAGTCGGGCAAGGGCGGCGTCGCCTACATCATGAAGACCGAGCACCATCTCGACCTGCCGCGACGCCTGCAGATCGAGTTCAGCCATGTCATTCAGCGCCACACCGACGGCGAAGGCGGTGAGGTGAGCGCGCCGCAGATGTGGCAGATCTTCTCCGACGAGTACCTCGCAGGTGGCGAGTTCGCGCTGGCCAAGTTCGGGTCGACCAGCGACGAGGGTATCGAGCGCATCACCACGACGGTGCGCGCGTTCGGCAAGGAATTCGAGCTGAGCGGCGTGGGCAACGGGCCGATCGCGGCGTTCTGCTCCGCACTGTCCACTGTGGACATGGGCTTGGGCGGCGTCAGCGTGCGGGTGCTGGACTACGCCGAGCACGCGCTCACGTCCGGACGCGACGCCGAGGCGGCGGCCTACCTCGAGATCGAGGTCGGCGACCGCGTGTTCTGGGGCGTCGGCATCAGCGAGTCGATCGTGCAGGCGTCGCTGCTCGGCGTGATCAGCGCGCTCAACCGGGCGGCGCGCACGCGCGTCCCCGGATAACGGCGACGCCGCGGAGCGTCACCCAGGCGGGTCGGGCGGCGGGCTGAGGTCGTGCCAGATCAGGCCGGCCTCGTCGCGGTACGTGGGAATCGGCGCCGCGTCAGGGTCGCGTCGAGCCTGCTTGGGCCGCCGGTCCGCGTCCGGGCCGAGAGCCGCGAACCGCCGTGACCGTCGAATGCCGACGATCGCCAGCATGGCGAGCGCGAGCACGCCGAGCACAGCCATGACGATGCCGCTCCACACCCGCGACGACCACGCGGTAGGCATCTGACCGACCGCGAACCGGCCGGGCGGTGACGCCTTCGCACCCGCAACCGGCGGCGGCGCCAGATGCGTCGACGACCGGCGCTCGGCGGCGACGAACGGATCGAGCGGCGCGAAGACCGGGTTCGCCGCGTCGGCCGGAACGGCCGCTCTGATCGCCCGGCCGGCGTTGACGATGCCGAAGCCGTACGCGGCGTCGCGCTTGGCCGTGCGCCGGTCCAGCGTGGCAAGCAGCCTGGCCACGATCTGGCGTCCGGTGAGCTTCGGGAACTTCGACCAGACCAACGCGAGCGCAGCGGACGTGATGGCAGTCGCCTGGCTCGTGCCGTTACCCGAGTACGCCTGCCCCGGGATGCGGCCGAGCGTCGGGACGTTCACGCCGGGTGCCGTCACGGTGAGGTAGTTGTGCCGCGACGAGAACGCCGGCACGACCCCCTTGGAGTTGACCGCGCCGACCGACACCACGCCGAGGCAGACGCCGGGCTCCTCGACCGGGCTGCCCTTCTGGCCATCATTGCCGCCGGCCGCGACGACGATCGCGCCCTTACTGATCGCACGGGTGATCGCCGCCTGCTCGTCGTCCGGGCAGGGCACCTTGTCGTGGGACGGGTCGCGCGATCCACCCAACGACATGCTGATGATCTTGGCGCCGCGATCGGTGGCCCAGCGGATCGCGTCGGCGAGGTGATCGCCGCCCGCCTTCGGATCGTTCGTGCCGCGCAACGGCACGGCGATGGGCAGCACCTTCGCGTCGGGGGCGAGGCCGGCGATGTTGAACCGGGGGGTCGGACG
This sequence comes from Jatrophihabitantaceae bacterium, assembly GCA_036506855.1. Taxonomy (GTDB): domain Bacteria; phylum Actinomycetota; class Actinomycetes; order Mycobacteriales; family Jatrophihabitantaceae; genus DASXRA01. The sequence goes on along the minus strand of DASXRA010000339.1, from coordinate 734 downwards.
GGCCACCATGATCGACGCCATTGCCGTGCCGTGCCCGAACGGCTTGACGTCGTGGTCGGTGCGCCCGTCGCCACCGGCAGCGCCAAAATCCTTGCCGTGCAGCACGCGCCCGCCAAGTTCGGGCACCTTGGCGTTCACGCCGGTGTCGATCTCGGCAATCGTCATGCCCTGACCGCGGGCGCCGGCGTCCCACAACGACGGGACGTTCCAGGTGTCGAACCACCACTCCGGGTCTCCGGGAGGCCCCGGCGCGGCCAGCGCAGGCGGCGCGATGCCGACGACCAGCGCCGCCAGAACGCACGCGATCGGCCCGCGCGCCCTCATGGCGCACCCCAGACGAGCTTGCTCGGGTTCGCGGCGTAGCAGTGCGCGCGAATCGCCAGGTCGGTCGTTCCGGACGTGGCGGCCGGCAGGTTGTCGAAGTCGAGCCGCTGGTAGCTGCCCCGGACGGCAACCGAGCCGCGAACGTCGAGCAGGCCGTCCGGCCCGGCGACCTGGATCGTGAGTTCGTGGCCCAGGTCGCCGGTCAGCGTCCCGTGCACCGTGCCGGGCACGACACGGGCGTCGGTCGGGACGGGACACGACGGGCCTGGGTTCGTGCCGAGGCACGCACGCACGGCGGACGCTACCGCGGCCTGGACTGCCTGCGTCCCGGCCTTGCTCAGCGTCGGACGCAAGGTTCGCGACGGCTTGTCGGTGAGGTGGAGGACCTGCTCGTCGATCTCGAGATTCGG
>DASXRA010000338.1:0-2386 GCA_036506855.1 Jatrophihabitantaceae bacterium | reverse complement strand
AGCCTCGCGAGCGCAGCCGGCCTGGGCGCCTGCGAGCCTGATCCGGACGGCGGTCCACCGGACGGCGGGACGGAAGCGGAGATCGGAGGGCGCGCGAGGTTGCCAGTTCAGCTGCTCGTCACGACCTGGCGCGACGGAGGTGCGGCCGGTTCGGCACGCAAGCTGTCGGCGGCGATCAGGCTGGCCCTACCGGTCCTCCTGAGGGGACGACGAACCGCCGCCGGCGTCGGCGCCTACTTCGACCTGATCACCGACGACGCGCGCCTGTTCTACGGCGATAACTTCCATGTCGGCTACTTCCGCCCGGGCAGCGAGACACTGGCCGAGGCGCTCGACGCCCACACCGACCTGGTCGGGGAGATGGCGCGCCTGCAGACGAGCCAGCGTCTGCTTGACGTGGGCTGCGGCATCGGGGCGCCGGCACTGCGCATCGCCGAGCGCTACGGCTGTCAGATCACTGGCGTCAACATCAGCCGCGAGCAGGTGCGCCAAGGACGGCGGCTGATCGAGGAGCGGCGCATGTCGCACCGAGTGACGATCGTGAGGGGCGACGTGCGGGCGCTCGACTTCCCCGACGGGTCGTTCGACGCCATCGTGTGCCTGGAGGCCGCCGGCGACATCTGCGTCACCGAGCTGGACAAGGACCGGCTCGTCCGCGGCCTTCACAGGGTGCTTCGCCCAGGCGGGCAGGTCGGCTTCTCCGACCTCGCCGTGCGCGCCCGCCCATCGCAGAAGGAAGATCACGTCCTGAGGGCTGTCCTGTACCACAGCGGGGCCGAGCTGGTCACCGACTGGCCCGCGCTCTTCGTCCGCCACGGCTTTACGATCGTCGATCGGCGGGACATCATCACCGACACGATCGCGACCTGGGACCGCGTCCGCACCGTCTACGAGGAGCGCCGCGTCGAGGCCGTCCACCGCTACGGCCACCGGCTCGCCCGCCGAATCCGCGCGCAGATCGACCTGATTCCGGAGATACTCGCCAAGTACGCAACCTTCCCCGTCTTCTCGGCGCTGAAGTGATGGCGACGAAGATCGGGGTGCCGGAGACGCTGGTCCCAAGGCGCGTGGGCCTGAAGAAACTCGGTCGGGAGGCGCGGTGCGGTGCCGGAGGTCGGTTGGCTGGACGCCGGGTAGCGTCGGCGCTGCCGTCCTCGGAGGCTGCCTATGCTCGTCTCGTTCGTCTACCTCGTCGCCTGGCGGCTGTTCGCGCTCGTCTTGTTGCTCGCGCGCAGCGACTGCTCGAAGGACCTTGAGCTCCTCGTTCTGCGCCACGAGTTGTCGATCCTGCGGCGGCAGGCGCGGCGCCCGCAGCGGACGGAGAGCGACCGGCTGCTACTGGCGGCGCTGAGCCGGGTGCTGCCTCGTCGCTCGTGGCAGGCGTTCCTCGTCACGCCTGAGACGCTGCTGCGCTGGCACCGCCGGATCGTTGCCTGCTGCTGCGCTGGCACCGCCGGATCGTTGCCTGCCGCTGGACCTATCCCCGCAGGCGGCCGGGCCGACCGCCCGTCGACCAGAAGGTGCGCGAGCTGATCCTGCGACTCGCGCGTGAGAACAGCCACTGGGGCTACGTCAGGATCGTCGGCGAGTTACGCAAGCTCGGGGTCACCGTGTCGGCGACGCTGGTGCGCAACGTGCTCGCCCGCGCCGGCATCCCGCCGGCACCCAAGCGTGCCGCGTCCAGTTGGCGGTCGTTCCTGCGCCAACACGGAAACACGATCCTCGCCTGTGACTTGTTCACCGTCGACACGGTCTGGCTGCGGCGGTTGTACGTGCTGTTCTTCGTCTCGATCGGGACACGTCGGGTCGAATACGCCGCCTGTACGAGCAAGCCGGATACGGCATGGATGACCCAGCAGGCGCGCAACCTGCTGATGGACCTCGACGACCGCGGCCCGCAGCCGCGCTTCCTGATCCACGACCGCGACACGAAGTTCAGCCGCGCCTTCGACAGCATCTTCCGCAGCGAAGGCGTCGAGATCGTCCGAACACCGATCCGGGCGCCGAACGCGAATGCCCACGCCGAACGCTGGGTCGGCAGCGTGCGCAGGGAGTGCCTCGACCGGCTCCTGATCTTCGGTCGCCACCAGCTCGAGCACGTCCTCCGCATCTACATCCGCCACTTCAACCAGCAGCGTCCACACCGAGCGCTCGACCTGCGACCGCCGGATCGCGGCAGCGGAACCGATCCTCCGCCCCCCAGCGATCCTCTACACAGCTCACGTCCGGCCGCGCGACCTCCTCGGCGGACTGCTCCACGAATACGAGGCCGCGGCATGACGATCGAGTTTGTGCGCCCCACGTGTATGACCCGCCTATCCGCAGCCGAACGGCTCGGCAACCCCGACGCGGTCCTCAGCCGCAGCGACCTAGACGGTTGATGCCA
>DASXRA010000337.1:0-2874 GCA_036506855.1 Jatrophihabitantaceae bacterium | reverse complement strand
GCCGCGCGACGCCGCAGCCGGTGTGATCGCCGCGCCCCGCGTTGCCGCGGACGGTCCTACTCTGCGTGTGGCTCGCAGGGTAACCAGCCGCCAGTTGGTCGGGCGGACCGATCAGCTGGCGGCGTTGCGTTCGGCGACGGACGCAGTCGCGGTGGGCGAGTCGCGAGTCATCCTGATCGCGGGTGATGCGGGCATCGGCAAGACGAGGCTGGTCACCGAGGCGGCTGAGCAGGCCCGGGCTGGTGGCTTCGTCGTCGCCGTAGGTGGTTGCGTTCAGCTCGGCGAGCTCTCCGTGGCGTACGCCCCGCTGGTCGAGGCGTTGCGGGATCTGCGCGGCCAGCTCGGCGAGGACGAGTTCGCGACGTTGAGCGGGCCGGGAGCTGCCGAGATCGGTGCGCTGCTCGGCGGCGCCGCCGGCCCCTCGTCGTCCGGTTCGGGCCCGCTGTTCGAGCACCTGCTCGCGTTCCTGACCCGCCTCGGGCAGCGCCAGCACTTCACACCTTGTCATGCGGTAGCGGACATGCCTATGCCGGGTCAGCAAGCGCAGGCGGCGGCCAGCGGAGCGGTCAGCGGGTCGACCTTGCCCGGTTGGAGTCCGGCGTGCGTCTCGAACGCGAACCCCTCCCGCACCCAGTACTCGTAGCCGCCGATCATCTCCTGGACGTGGTAGCCCAGCTTCGCGAACTCGAGCGCCGCACGGGTCGCGCCGTTGCAGCCCGGACCCCAGCAGTACGTGACGACCGGGACGTCGAGCGGGATCTCGGCCAGCGCCCGATCGGCGATTTCGCGCGTGGGCAGGTGCTTGGCGCGCGGGACGCGTCCCTGCGCCCAGCTCTCGATGCCCCGCGAGTCGACGAGGACGAGGTTGTCGCCGGCTTCGAGGCGCGCGTGGACGTCGGAGACGTCGGTCTCGTGGCGGAGCTTGGCGGCGAAGTGCTCGACGGTGTCGTTCATGACGTCCACGCTATGAGCAGCCGCCTCGCAGCGGCACGGACATTTCCCGGCACTTCTCCGTTGACGCCGGGAATTCCACGGTAATTTGGCCGCATGGCCGTGGCAATCGACAGCACCGACTGGGCTATCCTCGCCGAGTTGCAGCGCAATGCCCGAGCCAGCGTCACGCAACTCGCGCAGGCCGTCTCGATGTCGGCGAGCGCCGTGACCGAGCGGGTGCGCCGGCTCGAACAGGCCGGCGTCATTCGCGGCTACCGCGCCGAGCTTGACCTCGCCGCCGTCGGCTACGCGGTGCTCGCGTTCGTCCGGCTGAAGTACCCGCACGGCAACTACAAGCCGTTCCACGATCTCGCTGCCTCCCGCACGGAGATCCTCGAGGCACACCACGTGACCGGCGATGACTGCTTCGTGCTCAAGGTGGCCGCGCGCTCGATGGCGCACCTGGAAGAAGTCGTCGGCGCGATCGCAGGCCTCGGCGGCGTCAGCACGAGCGTCGTGTACTCGACCAGCCTGCCCGGCCGGGTGCTGACCGGACCGGCCGTCGAGCCCGACGGACGGCGATCGCCGCGTCAGGGCAGGTCGAAGGGCGGCGGGGCGGCCGCGTAGGTCGTGCCGCACTCGCAGTCGCCCTGCTCGGCGGGCAGCCGCTCGACGGTCGCGACCAGCAGCTCGCGCAGCCGCGGCAGGTTCGCCGCGAACTGCTCCAGCACCTCGCTGTGGGTGACGCCCTCGCCCGCCTCGACACCGGCGTCCAGGTCGGTGACCAGGGCGAGCGTGGTGTAACACAGCGCCAGTTCGCGCGCGAGCCCCGCCTCGGGCATCGCGGTCATGCCGATGATCGACCAGCCGTTGCGCTGATACTCCAGGGACTCGGCACGCGTCGAGAAGCGTGGACCGTTGATCACGACCAGGGCGCCACCGTCGACGAGGTGAGCACCGGTGTCGCGCGCCGAGGCCAGCGCCGCCGCCCGTCCTCGCGCGCAGTACGGGTCGGCGAACGTCGCGTGCATGACGCCCTTGCCGCCGTCGAACAGCGTGTGGTCGCGCCCGTGCGTCCGGTCGACGATCTGGTCGGGCAGGACGAGGGCGCCCGGACCCAGGTCGGCTCGCAGCGACCCGACCGCCGACAGCGAGACGACCTGCCGGACGCCCATCGATCGCAGCGCCCACATGTTCGCGCGGTACGGGACGACGTGCGGGGCGTACCGATGATCGGTGCCGTGCCGCGGCAGGAAGGCGACGCGGCGTCCGCCCAGCCGGCCGACCGTGACCGGCGCGCTCGGGTCGCCATATGGCGTGGACGCCGCCACGGTGTCGGCGTCGTCGAGCAGCCAGTAGAAGCCGGAGCCGCCGATAACGCCGATATCGGCCGGACCGGACGCGCTGGGTGTGGCAGTCACTGATGGAACGCTAGCGGTTCACCGGGCAGGTGCCCCGTGGCGGGCTGTTCGCCGGTTTCTGCGCGATATACCGGGAGTATATGGGGGCACTCGGCATTTCAAGTTGCGAGCCGGGAAAAGCCGTAGATCATGTGGGTTGAACCGGAGCACGGGACCCCCGACCTGCGCTCCGGTTCTTCACGTCTCCGGCTCGATCGCGGTGCCCCGTGGCGGCCCGAACACAACGCTGACATTCTCCCTGCCGGACGTTCACACGGCCCGCGCATGATCGGCCGTACTGGACTTCAGGACGACCACGGGAGAGATCATGTGGATGAAAGTCGCAACCGCCGGGAGCGTCGGCGCGATCATCGTCGGGGCTGCCGTCGGCGCCCTCGCATTCAGCGGCTCGTCGAGCACACCGCCCGCGGACGTCACGCCGTCCGCCGCGTCCGCGGACACGCTGCTCGACGCGGCCGGGCCGGACGCCACCCAGGGCCTGCCCCGGCGCGAGCGGATCAGGCTGCGCCACTTCGAGCAC
>DASXRA010000336.1:0-3447 GCA_036506855.1 Jatrophihabitantaceae bacterium | reverse complement strand
GAACGCGACGTTCGACAGCGGGCCGGCGGCAGCCGCGGCGCTCTGCATCGCCCGGCTGCGGAACGCTTCCTTGTGCAGGTACACCGCCCCGCCGGGCAGCCCGATACCGCCCTGCGCGATGAAGATCAGCGGCAGCACGATCGACAGGAACGGGTGCGCGTACTTGAGCGGGTTCAGCGTGAGGTAGCCCGCCGCCTCGACGTCGCGGTCACCCGCGCGGTACGCCGTGTAGGCGTGGCCGAACTCGTGCAGGCACAGCGAGATGACCCAGCCGCCGATCACCAGGCAGAACACGCCGACGCGGACGCCGGAGCGCGAGTCGTCGAAGCTCCACCATCCGCCGAACGCGGTGACTGCGACAAATGCCAGGAAGATCGGGCTGATCCGCATGCCGGGGCGGGCCGGACGGCGGAAGGCGATCGGGTCACGGAACACCCTGCGAGGGTACGGGGATCGGTGTGTCGTCGCCGGAGCGGAGCACGCTCGCCCTAGGCTGTCGAACGTCCGTTCGAGATCGCTGGCAGGAGGCTGCACGTGCGGGTGCTGGGCGTCGACCCGGGCATGACCAGGTGCGGCATCGGCGTCGTCGACGGCGCGCCGGGACGAACCCTCACGCTCGTCAACGTCGACGTGATCCGCACGCCCGCCGACGCCGAGGTGGGCGACCGGCTGGTGGTCATCGCCGATGCTGTGGCCGCCGCGATCGCGGCGTTCAACCCCGACGTCGTCGCCGTCGAGCGAGTGTTCAGCCAGCAGAACGTGCGCACCGTCATGGGCACTGCACAGGTCGCCGGGCTGGCCATCGTCGCGGCCACCCGGGCAGGCATACCCGTGGCGTTGCACACGCCGAGCGAGGTGAAGGCTTCGGTGACCGGATCGGGCAGGGCCGACAAGGCGCAGGTCGGCGCGATGGTCAGCCGGCTGTTGCGGCTGGCCGAGACGCCCCGACCGGCCGACGCCGCCGACGCGCTGGCTCTGGCGATCTGCCAGCTCTGGCGCGGCGCGGCACATGCCCGGCTGGCGGCTGCTGCGGAGAGGATTGGCCGATGATTGCGAGCGTGCGCGGCCTGGTTGCCGCTCTCGGACCGGACGGCGCGGTCGTCGAGGTCGGCGGCGTGGGGCTCGCCGTCTCGTGCTCGCCGGGCACACTTGCCCGGCTGCGGGTCGGCGAGACGGCGCGACTGGCCACCAGCCTCGTCGTCCGCGAGGACTCGCTGACGCTGTACGGCTTCGCGGACGACGACGAGCGGGCGCTGTTCGAGTTGCTGCAGACCGCGAACGGCGTCGGGCCGAAGCTTGCCCAGACGATCCTCGCCGTGCACCCGCCGCACGAGGTTCGCCGCGCCATCGCCACCGGCGACCTCGTCAGCCTGACCCGGGTGCCCGGCATCGGTCGCAAGGGCGCCGAACGGATCGTCATCGAGCTGCGCGACCGCATCGGGTCGGTCGAGGACGAATCCCCCGTCGACGTCGCCGGGCTCACGCCGGTCGCGCCGTGGCGCGAGCAGCTGCGCCACGCGCTGGCCGGGCTGGGCTTCACCGGCAAGGAGGCCTTCGACGCGATCGACATCGTCGGCGCCGATGCCGGCGATACGCCGGACGTCCCGCAGCTGCTGCGCCGCAGCATCCAACTGCTAGGACGACGCTGATGAGCAACGACGGCCAGGCGCAGCCACACGACAAGGACGCGCAGGCGCAGGCACACGGCAAGGACGTGCAGGCGCAGCGAGAAGGCAAGAACGGGCAGGCGCAGCAAGAAGGAAGGAACGCAACGACAAGCGCGATGAGCGACCAACAGCGCGATGAGCGCTCGCGCGAAGAGCTGACCAGCCACGACTCAGCCACAAGCGCGATGAGCGCTCGCGCGAAGAGCCGCGCCGGCCGCGACGCGGCCCGCGCCGAAGGCGCGGAGCGGAGCGCCGGGTCCGCCCGAGCGCAGCGAGCGGCGGAGACGGAGATCCGCCCACTGGCGGATGATCTCGTGTCGCCTATGCCGGTGCTGGCCGAGCGCGAGGTTGAAGCCAGCCTGCGGCCCAAGCGGCTGTCCGAGTTCCCGGGGCAGCCGAAGGTACGCGAGCAGCTCGAACTCGTCCTCGAGAGCGCCGTGCGCCGCAGCCGCCCACCGGACCACGTCCTGCTCTCCGGACCGCCCGGACTCGGCAAGACCAGCCTGGCGATGATCATCGCCACCGAGCTCGGCGCGCCGATCCGGGTCACCAGCGGTCCCGCGATCGAGCGCGCGGGCGACCTTGCCGCGTTGCTGACCAGTCTCGGCGAGGGCGAGGTGCTGTTCATCGACGAGATCCATCGCGTGGCGCGGCCCGCCGAGGAGCTGCTCTACATGGCGATGGAGGACTTCCGTGTAGACGTCATGGTCGGCAAGGGCCCCGGCGCCACGGCGATCCCGCTCGAGCTCGCGCCGTTCACGCTGGTCGGGGCGACGACGCGCGCCGGCCTGCTCACCGGGCCGTTGCGCGACCGGTTCGGCTTCACCGGCCACCTGGACTTCTACGACGTGACCGACCTGGAGACGATCCTGCGCAGGTCCGCGTCCCTGCTCGGCGTGGCGCTGCGCGACGACGGCGGCGCCGAGATCGCGGGACGATCTCGGGGCACACCGCGCATCGCGAACCGCCTGCTACGTCGGGTCCGCGACTTCGCCGAGGTGCGCGCCGACGGCGTGGTCACCGAGCAGGTCGCCCGCGACGCTCTGGCCGTCTATGACGTCGACGAGCTGGGTCTGGACCGCCTCGACCGCGCCGTGCTCGACGCGCTGGTGCGCCGGTTCGGCGGCGGGCCCGTCGGCGTGGGCACCCTGGGCGTGGCGGTCGGCGAGGAGGTCGAGACCGTCGAGGAGGTGGCTGAGCCGTACCTCGTGCGCGCGGGGCTGCTCGCCCGGACCCCCCGCGGCCGCGTCGCGACGCCCGCAGCGTGGGCGCACCTGGGCCTCACCCCGCCGCGAAACACCGGCGCGGCGACCCTGTTCGACGAATAATGGGCACCCACGTGCCCGGGTGGGCGTTAAGTAACCCAACGCCTACACTCGCGGGCGCCGCCCATCCCGTATGAGGTCACCACTGTGAACGCACTACCGCTGATCCTGCTTGTCGTGCTCCTGCTGGCGATGTTCGTGTTCACCCGGCGCAACCGCGAGCGCGCCACGGCCCAGCAGGCCAAGTTTCGCGAGCGGATCGGGTTCGGCACCGAGGTCATGACCACGTCCGGGCTGTACGGCACGGTCACCGGGGTGAACCCGGACGATTCGGTGCAGCTGTCCATCGCGCCGGGCGTGGAGGTGAAGTGGGCCGTGGCCGCACTGCGCGACATCGAGTCGTTGCCGAACCAGTACCGCCAGGGGATCGAGCCGGACGAGGCCGCGCCGGACGAGCGGGACGATCCGCCCGGCGAACACCCCGAGCGCTGACCATGCGGCCCACGTGGAAGGCG
>DASXRA010000335.1:0-3828 GCA_036506855.1 Jatrophihabitantaceae bacterium | reverse complement strand
CTCGTCCTCGCGATCATCTTCGGCCTGTCGATGGACTACGAGGTCTTCCTACTCTCCCGGGTGCGCGAGGAGTACGACCTGACGGGCGACAACCGGCACGCCGTCGCGACTGGCCTGCAACGGTCCGGGCGGATCATCACGGCGGCGGCGCTGCTGCTCATGGTGGTGGTGGGCGCGTTCTCGGCCGGGTCGATCTCGTTCATCAAGCTGATCGGCGTCGCGATGCTGGTCGCGCTGTTCGTCGACGCGACGATCGTCCGGTCGATCCTGGTGCCGGCGACGATGCGACTGCTCGGCGAGGCGAACTGGTGGGCGCCAGGTCCGCTGCGCCGGCTGTACGCCCGGGGCAGGTCAGCGGGACAGGCGACGCGTCCGGGCGGGACGGCTGGCCGCCCGCCACACGGCCAGGATCACGATCGTGCCGGCGATGGCCCCGACGATCGTGGACGCCTTGCGGATGTCGAACTTGTCGTGGAACAGCAACGCGCCGAGCGTGCCACCGGCGTATGAGCCGACGATGCCGAGCAGCACGGTGCCCCAGAACCCGATGCGCGCCGGGCTGTGCACGAACAGCCGCCCGATGGCGCCCGCCACCAGCCCCAGGAGGAACAGCCCGATCAGCGATCCGATCACGTGCTCATTCTGGATCAGAGCAGCCCGTCGCGGAAGCGCATCGACCCGACGGGCACACCGCCGCCGAGCACCGGCGTCCCGGCCAAGTCAGCAGTCACGCCCAGGCGGCGCAAGCCGGCAACCACGGCGAGCCCAGCCGCCCGCGACGCACCGTCGTCGATCTTCAGCGCCACGGCCGCGCCGTCGGGCAGCGCGGCCGCGAAGACTCCCTCGGCGCCATCCTTGGCGACGAGGCCGGGCACGGCGTCCATGAGCGCGGTAACGACTCGGCCCACCCCGCCGACGAGGTCCGGACGCGCGCGCATCGCATCGGCAACGGCGCGCTCCGGGCCGTCCGGCGCTGACGCGATGCGGGCGAACGCGCGGGCGACGCCGACCAGGCTGAACGCGAACAGCGGCGCGCCGCAGCCGTCGACCCCGACCGCCGCCACGGGTTCGCCGGCGAGATCCTCGACCGTTGCCCGCAGTCCCTGCTGCAGCGGATGCGCCGGATCGCGATAGCTGGACGCGTCCCATCCGTTGACCCGGCAGGTCAGCAGCATGGCTGCGTGCTTGCCGGAGCAGTTCATGCAGATCCGCCCGCGCGGGCGCCCGGAGGCGATCCACGCCTCGAGCGCGGCCTCGCCCAGCGGCCAGCTCGGCGGGCAGGCCAGGTCGTCCTCGGCGAAGCCGCCGGACGCGAGCATCGCGCCGACCAGTTCGACGTGCCGCGGCTCGCCTGAATGGGACGCGGCCGCGAGCGCGAGCTGCTCCGGCGGCACGTCCAGCCCGAGCCGGACCATGCCCACTGCCTGCAGCGGTTTGTTGGACGAGCGGGGGAAGATCGGTTGCGCGGGGTCGCCGAGCTTGGCGACGACCTCGCCTGCGGCGTCCACGATGATCATATGTCCACTGTGGACACTCTCGACGACGCCGGAGCGCTCGACGTCCACCATCGGGGCGCCCGGGCGCAGCGTGATCACGATTCAGGCCGCATTCCGAGCAACCGCACGCCGTCGTCGTCGCGGAGCACCGCCGTGACCCAGCCTCCGCAGCGTCCGTGCGCGAGCAACGCAACCGGATCGGATGCCAGCTCGACCGGCACGAACTCGCGATGCTCCCAGTCCATGCGGGCACGATGCCCGGCCAGGGCCAGATCGAGCACCGAGCCGGCTTTGGCCAGATTGTCGCGGGCGCCCTCGAGCTTGGCGATCACGTCGTCGAGCGCGCCGACCAGCGACGGGTTCCCGTCACACCAGGTGGCAACCAGGTCGGGACGGGTGCGGGCCACACGCGAACCGGTCATGTACGAGCCAGCGGCGAGCGAGAGGCCGAGTGGTCCGCCGGTCAGGCCGGTCAGCGCGAGCACCTCGGCGAGGACGTGCGGCAGGCCGATGACGTGCGCGACGGCGGCGTCCTGCTCGGCGGCGGTCGCCGGGACCGGCTTGGCGCCCAGGTCGCAGACCAGCTCGGCGAGTGCAACCCACGACGCGAGATCGGTGTCGTGCTCGAGTGTCAGCGACCAGGGTGCGTCGCGGAACAGCAGCGGGTCGGCAGCGTCCCAGCCGCTGTTCTCCGTGCCGGCCAGCGGATGCCCCCCGACGAACCGGGTCGACGGGACGATCTCGCGGGCCAGTTCCAGCACCGGGGCCTTCAAGGTGCCCACGTCGGTCAGCACCGCCCCCGGGGCCAGATGCGGCGCGAGCGACCGGAGCGCGGCCTCCAGCTCGGGCAGCGGCATCGCCAGGATGACCAGGTCGGCGCCGTGCACCGCGCTGGCGTCGCTCGCCGTGACCGGAAAGCCGGCCCCGCTGGCGGCCGACGCCGTGTGCGGGTCGATGTCGTAGCCGACGACGTCGAGCCCGCTCTGCCTGATTGCGTGCAGCAGCGAGCCGCCGATGAGGCCGAGTCCGAGCACTGCTACCCGGCCGAACGACGCGGTCATTCGCCGCACGTTACTTGACCTCGGCGGCGCCTGCCCCGCATCGGAGACGTCCGCAATGGGTATCAAGTACATCGCTCGACTACCAACAGTCCGGGTCACGTGTCAGGATCGAGTCCGTCGTGGGGTCAACGGCAGAAACGGTGGGGTCATGGCGCAGCGGGGATTCGCGGTCGCGGCTTTCCGCGACGCCGGTCAGTGGCGGTGTGAGCCACTGCCGCCGGCCGTCCTCGACGACCTCGGGGGACTGCTGGCCGCTTTGCGCGGGCAGCCGCCGGAGGGCGGTCCGTTCGTCGTCGCGAACGTCGACGACGAGTTCTTCCTGATCGCGCGGCAGGACGGCCCGCGCATCTCGTTGCTGCTGTCCGACCTGACCGCGGCGGTGGAGTACCCGCTGGCCGAGCAGGTGCTCGCTCGCCTCGGCGAGGAGCCGCCGGAGGACGACGAGCTCGACGAGGTGTGGCCGATCGGCGACCTCGACCTGTTCACCGATCTCGGCTTCACAGAGGACGAGATGGAGCGCGTCCTCGACGACCTCGACGCCTACCCGGACGAGATGCTCGAGACCGTCGTCGAAGGTATTGGCCTGGCCGAGGCCTACGCCAAGGCCACGGAGTCCGCACGAGTGCGCCGGTGAGTTACTTCGCCGCCGTCCTGTCCCGCGTCGCCAAGAACTGGCGAGCGGTCGAGGTCGATCTCGACGACTGCGAGAGCCTCGATGACATCGTCGAGACCGCGCGCGAGATTCCCGGCGACGTGCGGCTACTCGTCGTCGAGCAGGACGACGAATATGCCGTTCTCGCGCGCGTCGACGACACCGACGACGATCCGCGCGTGTTCCTCTCCGACGGGCACGCCGCGGACGCCTACCCGCTCGCTGCGTTCGTCGCCGACGAGCTCGACGAGATCGGCGAGGACGTGCTCGACGGCGACGAGGACGCCCCGCCCGCACACGACAGCGCGCCCTTCGGCGACGCCGGCTTGGTCGAGGATCTCGGTGTCTCGGCGGGCGAGCTGCTCGATCTGTGCGCGCGTGAGGGCACGCTGCCCATCGACCTGATCATGGTGGTGTGCGACCGCGCCGGCTGCGCCGACGCGTTCGAGGCCGTCCGCGTGTGACTCGGCCTGGCCCGTTCGACGACGTGGCCATGGTCGCGGCCCTCGACGTGGCCCGATCGGCGTTGGCCGTTGGCGAGGTGCCGATCGGGGCCGTCGTGCTCGATCCGTCCGGCGCGGTCATCGCGTCCGCGCACAACGAGCGCGAGTCCCTGCGC
>DASXRA010000334.1:0-3546 GCA_036506855.1 Jatrophihabitantaceae bacterium | reverse complement strand
GTCTCGCTGAGCGCGCCCCGGGTCGCGCTGTACCACGGATGGGGCGGCAACTCCGACGAAGGATGGACCCGGTACGTCCTCGAGCAGTTCAAGCTCCCGTACACCAGCCTGCACGACACCGACGTGCGGGCGGGCGGGTTGCGCGACAAGTACGACGTCATCGTTCTTCCCGACGCCTCGTACTCGGGCATGCTCAACGGACTGCGGGCAGGCACGCATCCGCCCGAGTACACCGGCGGCATGACCCAGGCCGGCGTCGACAACCTGGTGGCATTCGTCAAGGCCGGTGGCACGCTCGTCACCGTCAACGGGGCCGCCGAGTTGCCGATCCGCGCGTTCGCGGACTTCCCGGTCAGCGACGTGACCGACGGCGTATCGAGCAAGGACTACTACTCGCCCGGTTCCGTCGTCGCTACCAAGGTCGACAACGGCACGCCGTTGACGTGGGGCCTGCCCGCGGACCTGGACGCGTATTCCGATTCGAGCCCCGCGTTCTCGGTCAGTGCCGGCGCGAGCGGTGTCACGACCCCGGTGCAGTACCCGACGTCGGACATCCTGCGTAGTGGCTGGCTGCTCGGCGCGGACCTCATCGCCGGCAAGGCCGCCGTTGTCGACGTGCCGGTCGGCGACGGCAACGTAGTGCTGCTCGGCACCAGCGTCCAGCACCGCGCGCAGGCGCACGGCTCGTTCAAGTTGCTGTTCAACGCGATGCTGCTCGGCGGCGAGCACTGAGGACGCGATGAGGGCTCGCCGCGGGGCGAGCCCTCATCGTCCGCTCGGCGTTCAGCGCGACATGGCATCCACGAGGTGCTTCGGCTCGATCGTGGCTGGGCCGCGCCGGCGCGACATCGGGGACGGCCACCAGCTCGCCCGGCCGAGCAGCGTCATCAGCGACGGCAGCACCACGGCCCGCACGACCAGCGCATCGATCAGGATCGCCGACGCCAGGCCCACGCCGAGCTCCTTGAACTCGACCATGTCGAGCGAGGCGAAGATCGCGAAGACCGAGACCATGACCACCGCTGCACTCGTCACGACGCCGGCCGACCGGGTGATTCCGTGCGCCACGGCGTCTCGCGTCGACAGGCCACGTTGCGCAGCCTCGCGGATCCGGCTGACGACGAACACGTGGTAGTCCATCGACAGGCCGAACAGCACGACGAACAGATACAGCGGGATCCACGACACGACCGTGCCGTTCGAGTGGAAGTTCAGCAGCCGCTCGGCCCAGTGGCCCTGGAACGTCAGCACGAGCACGCCGAACGCCGCTGCCGCAGACAGCATGTTCACCAAGATCGTCATCGCCGCGATGACGACCGACCGGAACGTGAACGCCATGATCAGGAACGTCAACGCCAGCACGAAGCCGATCACGGCAGGCAGCTTGTCGCGCTGGTGCTGCGCATAGTCCACATTGGACGCCGCTCCTCCGGTCACCGCGAACGATGCGCCGGGAATCTTGCCGATCGCGGCCGGCAACACGTGCCCGCGCAGTTCGCGAATCGCCTGCGTGGCTTGGCGGGACGAGGACTCGAACGGCATGTCGACGGTCAGCGCATGCACCCGGCCGTCGGCTGACGACCGGCGCTCGACAGCATCGGATCCGCCGAGCGCGAAGTCAGGGTTCCCGGCAAGCTGGCCGGTCACCCGGTCCAGTGCTGCGGCCACGTCAGCGGCGTCCTGCGACGGCGCGCGAACGACGATCTCGGCGGAGGCCTGCTCACCCGGGAAGGCCGCGGTCATCCGGTCGTAGCTCTGCACGGCGGGTATCGACTTGGGCAGTTGCTTCTCCGTCGACTGGCCCAGCTTCATGTGCAGGGCCGGGAACGCCAGCGCGAGCATCGCGATCGCCGAGATCATGAACGTGGCGAGTGGCCGGCGCAGCGACGGCCGCAGCAGGGCGGGCCACAGGCGAGGTTCGCCCTGATGGTTGGTGAGCCGCCACAGGACCGGAACCCGTGGACGGTCGATCCGCCGGCCCAGCTTGGCCAGCACGGCCGGCAGGACCGTGATCGAGCCCAGCACCGCGACCGCGATCACCAGGATCGAGCCGACGGCCAACGACGCGAAGGTGACGTCGTGAACCAGGAACATGCCCGCCATCGAGACGATCACCGCGAGGCCCGAGACGATGACCGAGCGGCCGGACGTCTGCGCCGCGATCTCGATCGCATCGATATGACTGCGCCCGCGGGCTCGCTCCTCGCGTTCGCGCTTGAGGTAGAACAGCGAGTAGTCGACGCCGACCGCCATACCCATCAGCAAGATCACGTTCGAGGTCGTGCCGGAGTCCGGCACGAGATGGGACGCGATCGTCGACAGGCCGACGGCCGCGACGACGGCCGAGATAGCCAGCAGCACCGGCACGCCAGCGGCGATGATCGCCCCGAATGCGATCAGCAAGATGAGCAGCGTTATCGGCAGGCTCAGGCTGGTGGCCTTTCCGAACGACTTGCCGACCTCGGCATTGATCGCCTTGGAGATCGACGAGTCGCCCACCTCCTCGACGCGCAGCGCCGGGTAGGCGCGCTGCGCGGCAGCCGTCGCGTCGAGCAATGGCTGGACGCGATCCTGCGCGGTGTCCGGATCGCCGCGCATCGTCACGTTGACGAGCAGGGCCTGACCGCCGGTGGCGTGCTCGACGGCGTCCACGTGTGCGACGCCGGGCAGCGCGCTGAACCGGCGCGTGACGTCGGCGGCGGCACGGTCCGCGGCGGCCGAGTCGAGCACGCCGTTCCGCGAGCTGATCAAGACGCTCTCCGTAGCCGGGTCGTCCATGCCGGCGTCGTGCAGCCAGTGCGCGGCCGTGCCGGACTCCCCCACCGTCTGGTCGAGGTTGGTCGCCCGGTGCGTGCCGGCGGCCTGGCCGATCGCGAAGCAGGCGGCCACGAACACCAGCCACATGGCGATCGCGCGCCACGGATGGGTCGCGCTCCAGCGCGCGGCGCGCACGGATGCTGTGCGACGGCGCGATTCGGTGTCGTACATGGCAGAGCCTCCAGGTTGGTCACGTGTTGTCGTGATCAACCCTCGCCGGGCAGGTCCGGATCGGCACTGGTGATGGGTCCCGGACGAAAGGGGGGGCTAGCACCACCATCGACGCCCGCGGCGTGCGTCACGATGGAGCCATGGCAAACGAGCTCGGCAAGCGGCTGGGCCTGGTCGGCTGGGCGATCACGCTCACCGCGTTCAGCGCGTTGGGGCTGGTCCTGTTCATCGTCACGGTGACCGGCATCGGGCTGGTCGCGGTGTCGGTGGGCATCCCGATGCTGGCCGTATGCCTGCCGCTTCTGCGCCGCTTCGCCGGCCTGCACCGCCGGTGGGCGGCCCGCCAGCTGAGCGTGGCGCCGATCGAGTCGTCCTACGCACCGGTGCCCGACGCCGCGCTGCTCGTCAAGCTCTGGTCGGTCGCCAAGGATCCGGCGACGTGGCGCGATCTCGCGTGGCTGCTCGTCAACAGCACGGTCGGGCTCGCGATGTACATCATCGCGATCGTCGAGTCGTTGCTCGGCCTGGTGTTCTGGTGGCTGCCCAAGCACATGTTCC
>DASXRA010000333.1:0-10673 GCA_036506855.1 Jatrophihabitantaceae bacterium | reverse complement strand
GCTACCTGTCGCACCGCCACCTGACGGCTGCCCTGGACGTGTTCCCATCCGTTGCCCGCTCGTATGCCGACGTCGTCGGCGCGGATCTGCCGTTGGTCGAGCCCTACCGCACCGACGGTGCCGGCACCGTCATCGTGGCGCTGGGTTCGGTGAGCGGCACGGTCAAAGACGTGATCGATGAGACCGCCGGCGACGTCGGCCTGCTGACGCTGACGATGTTCCGGCCGTTCCCATACGCCGCGGTACGGTCGGCGCTTGCAGACGCCCAGCGGGTGATCGTGCTGGAACGCGCCTTCGCACCGGGCGCCCGCGGCATCGTCGCGAGCGACATCCGCGAGGCTGTCAGCGCGGCGCCCGTCGAGATCAACACGGTGGTTGCCGGGCTCGGCGGGCGTGCGATCAGCAAGGCGTCGCTGCGCACGCTGCTCGCCGACACCGCGTCCGGAGGACTCGACGAGCTGACCTTCCTCGACCTGCGGCACGACCTCGTCGACCAGGAGCTGGCGCATCCGCAGGAGCAACGCGAGTCCGGCCCGCACACCCTGAACGTCCTGCGTGACGCCGGCGTCCCGGCATCTCGAATCAGCTGAGAGGCCTGCCATGACCGCGCAAACCGTGAAGTTCTACCAGGTCGGCAGCCGGGCCGTCGGCAACCGGCTGCTCGATGAGAACCTGCGCACCGAGCAGGCGAACGCCGAGCGATCCAACGCGATCAACTCCGGGCACCGCGCGTGTCAGGGCTGTGGTGAGGCACTCGGCGCGCGCTACGTGGTCGACGCGGCGATGCGCGCAACGAAGGGCAAGCTCGTCGCGGTAAACGCGACCGGCTGCCTGGAGGTCTTCTCCACGCCGTACCCGGAGAGCTCCTGGCAGTTGCCGTGGCTGCACTCGGTGTTCGCCAATGCCCCGGCGGTTGCGTCCGGCGTCGCGGCGGCGCTGAAGGCACGCGGTCTGTCGGACGTGAGGGTGCTGGCGCAGGGCGGCGACGGCGGCACCGTCGACATCGGCATGGCGTGCCTGTCGGGCATGTTCGAGCGCAACGACGACGTCCTCTACGTCTGCTACGACAACGAGGCATACATGAACACCGGCGTGCAGCGTTCCGGTGCGACACCTGCCTATGCACGCACGGCAACAACCGAGGCCGTCGGCCCGACGCCCGGCGCGCCGATCGGTCAGGGCAAGGACATGGCGCGCATCGCGATGGCGCACGAGATCCCGTACGTGGCCACCGCTACCGTCGCCGAGCTGCACGACCTCGAGGCGAAGGTCGAGCGCGCGATGACCATGCGCGGCGCCCGGTACCTGCACGTGCTCGTGCCGTGCCCGCTCGGCTGGGGGTCCGCCTCGTCCGACACGATCAAGCTGGCCCGGCTGGCCCAGCGCAGCGGCCTGTTCCCGGTGTACGAGGCCGAGTACGGCGAGGTGACCTCGGCGCTGCCGATCCGCCAGCAGGTGCCGGTTGAGGAGTACCTGCGCCCGCAGCGGCGCTACGCGCACCTGTTCAAGGACCCGCCGCGTACCGACCTGCTCGAACGCATCCAGGGCATTGCCGATCGCAATATCGCGCGATACGGCCTGCTCGAAGGAGAGCTGTGATGGACAAGCCCGGTCGCCCGTTCGCGATCACGCTGGACGTGAAGTCCAGCCTCGCCAACCACACCGGCACGTGGCGTACCGAGCGGCCGGTGTACGTCGACCGGCGCCCGCCGTGCAACGCCGGTTGCCCGGCCGGCGAGGACATCCAGGCCTGGCTCTACGCCGCCGAGGACGGCGGCTACGAGACGGCGTGGCGTCGCCTCGTCGCCGAGAACCCGTTCCCCGCGGTGATGGGACGCGTCTGCTACCACCCCTGCGAGACGGCGTGCAACCGAGCCCAGCTCGACACCGCCGTGGGCATCAACTCCGTCGAGCGCTTCCTCGGCGACGAGGCGATCAACCAGGGCTGGCAACTGCCTTCGCCGGCCGCGGACACCGGCAAGCGCGTGCTCGTCGTCGGGGCCGGGCCGTCCGGGCTGTCCGCCGCGTACCACCTGCGTCGCCGGGGTCACGCGGTCGAGATCCGCGAGGCGGGCGCGCAGCCCGGCGGCATGATGCGCTACGGCATCCCGACGTTCCGGCTGCCGCGTGACGTCCTCGACGTCGAGATCGCCCGACTGCTCGCCCTCGGCATCACGCTGAAACTCGACACCCGGGTGACCGACCTCGCTGCCGCGCTGGAGGAGTTCGACGCGGTGTTCCTCGCGGTCGGCGCCCAGCTGTCGCACCGCGCGTACATCCCGGCCGGGCAGTCGGCCCGCATTCTCGACGCGCTCGAGTTGCTCGGCCAGGTCGAGGGGGGCGATCGGCCGCAGCTCGGCCGCCGCGTCATCGTCTACGGCGGCGGCAACACCGCGATGGACGTCGCCCGCACCGCCCGCCGCCTCGGCGCCGACGAGGCACTCGTCGTCTACCGCCGTACCCGCAAGCAGATGCCGGCGAACGACATCGAGGTCGAGGAAGCCCTCGAGGAAGGCATCCGGATGCGGTGGCTGTCGACGATCAAGCACTTCGACGGAGGCCGCCTGAAGCTGGAGCGGATGGAGCTCGACGCGGATGGCAAGCCGCACCCGACCGGCGAGTTCGACGAAATCGGGGGCGACGCGATCGTGCTTGCGCTCGGGCAGGACGTCGACCTCAGCCTCGTCGAGGGCGTCCCCGGCGTGCGGGTCGCCGACGGCGTCGTCCAGGTCGGCACCGACATGATGACCGGCCAGCCCGGCGTGTTCGCCGGTGGCGACATGGTGCCCGCCGAGCGGTCAGTGACCGTCGGGATCGGCCACGGCAAGGCCGCGGCGCGCAACATCGACGCCTGGCTGAATCGGGTGACCGTGCTGCCCGAGCCGGAGTTGCCGCCCGCCGAGTTCGACCAGCTCAATCCCTGGTACTACAGCGATGCGCCGCGGACCGTCCGGCCGAGGCTGGAGGCGGCGCGCCGGGTCTCGGACTTCGGCGAGGTCGTGAGCGGCCTGGACGCCGAGACCGCGCTGTTTGAGGCTAGGCGCTGCCTGTCGTGCGGCAACTGCTTCGGCGTCTGCCCGGACAACACGGTGATCAAGATCGACGGCGCGCACGGCTACGCGGTCGACTACGACTACTGCAAGGGCTGCGGCATCTGCGTCGAGGAATGCCCGTGCGGCGCGATCGAGATGGTGCCCGAGGTCACCTAGCTCCGGTTTTGGCCGCCCGGACCGCGTATAGCCGCTCGCGTGGCCAAAACCGCTACATGTTCGCGGCGGCGGCCCGGCATGGCCTTGATCGCAGCCAGGTTGCCCACCGATCGCACCGTTCCGTTGATCGTCGGCGGACGGCACACCACCGTCGGCAACGCATTGGGCACGTTGACGTCCATCGCGAACTTCTTGCGTCCAGTGACCAAAACGGGCGCGTTGCCTCGCCCATGGTCTGAGGTCCCAGCTGCGGCGGGACAGTGGTCTCTAGAGGCGGTACGGCACAGCGAGTGGACTGGTGTTGACGGGACGGCCTGCGACGCACTGATAGCAGCGACGCTGCAGCGACGTTCAGGATCAGGCCGTCCTGTCGTTCTCGACGCAATGAAGCGCCGAGGACGCGACGGGAGCGACCATGAACGGCCGGCCGGCTGTGAGCGAACTCGGGCTGAGCACGGGCAAGAAGGCGATACTCACGCGGAACCTCGTCCAGCGCGGATTGGCCAACGGCACGGTCGCGGGCTTAGGGGGTTCGCGATGCGAGCGGTAGTTGTTTACGAGTCGATGTTCGGCAATACCCGGAAGATCGCCGAGGCGATCGGCGCGGGACTGCGTTCGTTCGACGACGTCGAAGTCGCGCCGGTAGGCGCAGTGACGCCGGAGCTGCTGGCTGAGGTCGACCTGCTGGTCGTCGGCGGGCCCACCCACGCGTGGGACATGAGCCGGCTCTCGACCCGGCAGAGCGCGGTTGCGACGGCGCACAAGCCGGACAGCGGGCTGACGCTCGAACCCGGCGCCGACGGTCCAGGACTGCGCGAGTGGTTCGCGTCGATCGGCGAGCTGTCCTGCCGAGCGGTCGCGTTCGACACCCGGATCAAGATTCCGGCCGCGTTGAGCGGACGCGCCGCCAAGGGCATCGGCCGCCGCCTGCGGCAACGTGGATGCACGCCGGCTGCCAAGTCGGAGAGCTTCTTCGTCAGCAAGGCCAATCAGCTGCTGCCCGGCGAGGAGGAGCGGGCGCGTGCCTGGGGGGCGCAGCTCGCCGGCGTGCCGTCGCCCCGCTGACGCGGCGCTAGGCCGATCGAACGAGCACGATGACTGCTCCGACGGCGGCAACCACCAGCACAGCCGCCCGCGCAGCATTTGACGGGACGTGCCCGCGCAGCCGAGTGCCTGCGAGGATCCCGGCGATGACGCCCGCGAGTCCGGCGTAGCCGAGATCAGCCCGAAACGGTGGGTCGCCCAGCACGATGAAGGCTGCCACGTTGCCGGGCAGAAACACTGCCTGCGCCGTGGCTACCACTTGCCGCGGAGTCCACGGCTGGGCTGCGGCATATACGGCGATCGGCGGACCGCTAACGCCGCTGCTCACGTTCAACGCCCCGGACAGGACGCCGGCGGCGAGCGCTCCGGTGCGTCCGGTCAGGCCGGGTGGCGGGCGCCGCAATGCCGTCGCAGCGATGGCCGCGAGGGTCGTGACCGCGACGACGACGCCGAGCGCGCTGCCACTGCCGCCGGATACGACCGGTCCGAGGAGCAAGGTAGCCGCGAGAGCGGGAATCACCAGGAGCAAGGCCGGCAGCCAGAGGACGAAGCGCCGGGCGGTCAGCAGAACCGCGGAGTTCAAGATCGCACTGAGACCGACCACCAGACGCACCGCGGCTGGTCCCGGCGCGACCACCTGCAGCACCGGCGCCAAGATGAGGTTCATCCCGAAGCCGGAAATCGCCTGCGCCGTCGCGGCGAAGGCGGCGACCACCCCGATGACGATGTCGTCCGCCGGAATCACCGCAATCGCCGGCGCCCACGGCGGCTCTCCACGTGGCTCACCGTGCCGCGCACGGCGCGCCGACGACAGGTCCGCCGCGTGGGGAGTGGACTGGACGCGGCCCCGGCCGGCGTCACATCGCTGCGATGTCACGCCGGCCTGACCCGGCCGTCTGATTCACTCCGAGGCATGTCGGCGATAGACCACCTGTTGCACGCGAACAACGCCTACGCTGCCCGCTTTCCGGGTGCCCGGCCGCTGCGTCCCAAACTGCGGCTTGCCGTGGTCGCCTGCATGGACTCCCGGCTGGATCTGTTCGGCGCCCTCGGCCTTGACATCGGCGACGCTCACCTGATCCGCAACGCCGGCGGCCTGCCCACCGACGACGTGCTGCGCTCGCTCGCGTTCAGCCAGCACTACCTCGGCACCCGCGAGGTCGTGCTGATCCACCACACCGAGTGCGGCATGGAGGGTTTCGACGACGCCGGCTTCCGCGCGGACCTGGCCGCGCGTACGGGCGACGTACCGCCGTGGGACGTCCCCGGCTTCATCGATCTCCGCGCGACCATGCGCGACTCGGTTGCCGCGGTGCGTCACTGCGCGTGGCTGCCCCACCGCGAGGACGTGCGCGGCTTCGTCTTCGACGTCGCGACCGCACGGATGGACGAGGTCAGCTGAGCCTCTGTCGCCGCCGCCGAACCTAGGAGATCATCGCTGCGCCCGCTCGCGCGTCACGGAGGTCCGATGAAGGCAATCGTCCAGGACCGGTACGGCCCACCGGACGTCCTGACGCTCAGGGACGTCGACACGCCGTTACCCGCCGACAACGAGGTGCTGGTACAGGTTCACGCGGCCTCGGTCAACGCGCGCGACTGGCATGCGATGCGGGGAGATCCCGTACGTGGCGCGGCCGTCGTTCGGTTCGCCCGGCCCAAGGTGAAGATCCGGGGCACGGACTTCGCGGGTCGGGTGGAGGCGGTTGGCAGCGACGTCCAACGGTTCCGCCCCGGCGACGAGGTGTTCGGCGAAGCCGACGGTGCATTCGCCGAGCACGTGTGCGCCCCGGACGGCGTGGTGGAGGCGAAACCGGCCAACCTGACGTTCGAGCAAGCGGCGGCGGTGCCGCTCGCGGGCAACACCGCCCTCATCGGCCTGCGCGACGTGGCCCGGATACAGCCGGCCCAGCAGGTTCTAGTCAATGGCGCGTGAGGCGGTGTCGGCACGTTCGCCGTGCAGATTGCCAAGTCGTTCGGTGCGCAGGTGACCGGTATTTGCAGCACGAGGAACGTGGACCTGCTCCGGTCGATCGGCGCGGACCACGTCATCGACTACACCGTCGAGGACTTCGCCCGTAACGGGCAGCGGTACGACGTCGTGCTGGACCTGGTCGGCAACCGTTCGTTGACCGATTCCCGGCGCGCGCTGACACCTGCGGGGACGCTCGTGCTGTCCGGTGGGCGTGTCCCGCGGCGGCAGCATGCTCGGGCCGATGGGTCTCATGCTCGGGGGCCGGCTGATGTCACGCTTCGTACGTCATCGCGTGCTCATGCTCCCGGCGAAGCCGAGCAAGGAGAACCTGGCGGCGCTGAGAGAACTCGCCGAGTGCGGAAAGGTCGTCCCGGTCATCGACCGGACGTACCCGCTGAGCGAGGCACCGGAGGCGATCCGGTACCTCGAAGTGGAGCACGCGCGCGCGAAGGTCGTCATCACCGTGATGAGATGTCGTCATGCGACTGGCGGATGGCGGTCTGGAGACGTCCCTGATCTTCCACCAGGGGCTGGATCTGCCTCATTTCGCGGCGTTCCCGCTGGTGGAGAGCGACGACGGCAGGAGCGCGCTCCGGATGTACTGGGAGCCCTACCTCGCACTGGCGCGCGAACGCCGGGCCGGCTTCGTGATCGACACGGTGACCTGGCGGGCCAATCCGGACTGGGCGTCTCGGCTCGGCTACGACACCGAGAGTCTGCGAGCGGCGAACGATGCCGCAGCGCGATTCGCGCGTGAGCTCGCAGCCGATGTGCCGGAGTCGCTCATCAACGGGGTAGTCGGCCCGCGTGGCGACGGCTATGTGACCGGCGAGGAGATGACAGCCGAGGACGCGACGCGCTATCACACGGCGCAGATCGCGGCGCTGGCCGAGGCGGGCGTGGACCAGGTCACCGGGCTCACGCTCACCTACGCGCAGGAGGCGATCGGCTTCGTTCGAGCGGCCACGGCCGTCGGCGTCCCTTCCGTGGTGTCATTCACCGTCGAGACCGACGGATCGCTGCCGAGCGGGCAATCTCTCCGGGAAGCTGTAGAACTGGTGGACAACCAGACCGATCAAGCACTGTCCGGTTTCATGATCAACTGTGCGCACCCGACGCACTTCGAGCACGCTCTCGTCGACGGCGCCTGGCTGGGACGTATCAGTGGCATCCGAGCCAACGCGTCGAGGATGAGTCACGCCGAACTCGACGCCGCCGAGGGACTCGACGACGGCGACCCGACCGACCTCGCCGAGCAGTACCGGCGGCTACTTCCTTTGCTGCCCGCCGTGCAGGTTCTCGGCGGCTGCTGCGGCACCGATCACCGCCACGTCCGCGCGATCAGCCAGGCCTGCTTCCCGGCGTAGGCGCTCGGCGAGCCTCATTTCATTTGGCACACGACGTCGACCCGGCTGGTGCCGCCTCGCGTGACCACGGCGGGCTTGTCGCCTCGACACGGCGGCGCCGCCGGCGGAGGGTCAATGCTGAAGTCGGCCGACGTGGCCACCAGGTAGTACGTGCCCGCGGGGAGGTTCAGCCGGAAGCTGCCGTCGTCGGCTGTCTTCGCCTTGAGCTGTGGCTGGCCGGAGAGGCTGGGGGAGGGGAACGCGTACACCTCGCCCGTCGTAGCGCGATCAGTACCCGGCTGCGGACCACCTGCGAGACGCAACGTGCCGGTCACCGTCCCACCGTCGACAGGCGCCGTCGCTGCGTGGGCAGGTGGCGTGGACGAGGAGCATCCGGCGCACGAGGCAAGCAGCACAGCGACTGCGAGGCAGACCGCTACCGGCTTGCTCGTGCCTCTCATCGCTCGGTCCAGGTAATGACCGAGAGCGTAGCTCTGGCCGGCCGGACGGCGTTGCGTGATGTGCTGGGCGAACTAGTTGTTTAGCTCAACGACTCCGACGAAGTCGGTCGACAGCACTCGCTCCAGCACGGCCCGTTCGTTCTCGGTCAGCGGACGAGGATCGAGTTACATGCGCGCGAGCGTGTCAGATCGGCGAGTGGTTTGGCGACGCATTCGCCTTCACACGGCCGTGGACGCACAACGGCCTACCTCCCAACGCAAGGTGGCCTTGACGATCTATAGGAACCGTCGCAGCACAAACCGGCCGCGCGTCAGCAGCAGGCCAGCACCCGAGGCAGCCTGCTGAGAGCGAAACCGATCCGTGTGGTGCTCAATGCGGCGGCCAGCGGCACCGGCCACGTGGCGAGGATTCCTGTCGACGTGACGTAGCTGATCATGCTCAGGTCGACTGCTAGCACGACCAGGCAGGCCGCCGCGGCGCTGCGCCCGGCTCGCCGATAGCGCACCCCGAATGCGGCAGCGGCCAGGAGCGCCACACCGGTGAGCACCGCGGCGCCGAACCCGACACGCGCCCCGAGAGCGACGGGCCAGTCCCAGGCGTGCCGAGACAGCAGGACGGCCGCCCATGCCCCGCCAACGACCGGTCCGGCGACCAGGAGGGATCGCGCCGTACCGCGGGCCGGGTTAGCGGCCACGAACGCGGCGAGGACGGCCGCGGGCTCACCGAATTCGGCCACCGATGCCCGCGCTGCCTCCTCGGCGCCGAGTCCGCGTCGCAAGTGGTATTCGTAGGTCGTGCGCAGGCCGTCCGCGAGTTCGGCGACGATCGGTTCCGGCAGCCGAGCCGCCAGCTGAGCCAGGTATGCGTCGATCATGTCGGGTCCGGACATGGCCGGCCCTCCAGCGCGGCGCCCACCACGGCCGAGAATTGCCGCCAGTCTGCGCGCTTGCCGCTCAGGGCACGGTGTCCTTTTGCGGTTAGCTGATACGTCCGCCGCCGACGCCCGGTCACCACCGACCAGCGGCCCCGCACCAACCCGCCCGCCTCCAGCCGGTGCAGCGCGGGATAGACCGTCCCGGTCGGCAGGTCCAGTTGCCCACCGGTCGCATCACGCAACGCCTCGATCACCGCATACCCGTGCCGCGGACCGTCCTCCAGACAGGCCAGCAAGAGCCCGTCCAGGTGCCCCTTCAGCGACTCCGCCCGCATACGTAGCAACGCTACCCCGGGCAGCCGATACGGCGTAACCTCAATAGGTAGTGATGCTACGTATCAGGATCGCGGTCGACAGGAGCCGCCATGACCGGCGCCGCACGAAGCCTCGGCACCGATGCCGGCTCAACCGCGCCGATATTCCTCGCCGTGCTGGCCGTGCACGTTCTCGCCGGCCTCACCGCCGTCGCGACCGGAGCCACTGTCATGCTCGCCCGCAAGGGCACCCCGCGCCACGTCCGCATCGGGCGCTGGTACTACCGCGCACTCGGCGCCGTGTTCGCCACCGCGCTCGCGCTGACCGCGATGCGTCCCCGGCAGGACTACCACCTCGCCCTCATCGGCCTCGTCGCCTTCACCGCCGCCACCATCGGCGTCGAGCATCGGCGCCGACACCGGCCCGGCGACGCGCCGCACATCGCTGGCATGGGCCTGTCCTACATCGCCATGCTCACCGCGTTCTACGTCGACAATGGCCCGCACCTGCCACTGTGGGACCGCCTGCCCACCGTCGCCTTCTGGCTCCTACCCAGTGCGATCGGCCTGCCCGTCATGGCCCGCGCGATTCGCCGGGACCGAGGGCGCCCCGCAACCGTCGACCGGCTCACCGGGACCACGTCTCGTTGACTCGTCGTGCTTCCCGGACGGGACGCGGAGCCAGGAGAGCTTATCCTGGCGGGCAGGTGCGTGAGGGCGCCCCCGGGTCCGCGGGTAGGACCGAGTCCACCTCAGCTGTCAGTCGACGGATCGTGACGATCTCCTCTGGCCCGGCGCGCGGACCACGGGCCGGTGAAGGAGACGTCATGTCAACTCTTCCCGCTCGCCCGGACATCGACCAGCTGCGCCACCAGGCCAAGGATCTACTGCGCGCGGCCCGAGCCGGTGATAACGCGGCTGCCGGCAGGATCGCGGCGGTATCCGATCAGCTGACCCTGACCGCGGCCCGGCTCGCGATCGCCCGTCAGTACGGCTTCGCCAGCTGGGTCGCGCTCAAGGCCGAGGTGCAGGCGTATACGACGGACATGGCCGAGCAGGTCGGGGCGTTCTTGCAGGCCAGCGTTCGCGACGGGACCGGTCGCGCCGCCCGGATGCTCCAGGCTCGCCCCGAGATCGCCGAGTACGGCTTCGCGACAGCGGTGGTCCTCGGCGACGCGGCGCGGGTACGGGACGCGATCGACCGCGACTCGGCACTGGCAACCCGGCCCGATGCCCGGTGGGGATGGTCGCCGCTACTTGCGGTCTGTGGTTCCCGGTGGCATCGCCTGGACCCGGCCCGCGCCGGCGGGCTGCTCGCTGTGGCCAGGATGCTGCTGGACGCCGGTGCCGACCCCACTGCCAGACAACGCGACGGCTGGACGCCGCTGCGGTGCGCCGTCGCCGGCGCGGCGAACCCGGCGCTCGTCGCGTTACTGCTGGACCGCGGCGCGG
>DASXRA010000332.1:0-1927 GCA_036506855.1 Jatrophihabitantaceae bacterium | reverse complement strand
GAACCCGTCGGCGGTCGTGGCGGGCGCCGGCCGGCCGCCGAGCTGGCGGCCGTCGTGGATCGCCGCCCACGGGACGAGCTCGCTGCCCACGGTGAACTGGCCGCACGTGTCGGGGTTGGTCAGCGTCGCGTGATCGCCGCCGAAGAACCGCTGCTCGACGTCGTAGACCGGCAGCTGGGGCAGGTTGTCGAAGACGGCGGTGACCTGGCCGGTCTGCTCGTTCGCCGTCGCGACGCCCTGGAGCTTGACGCGCGTGATCCCGCCGTCGGTGATCTCGCCGAAGATCCGGAACTGGTTGGGGTGGCCCTCGACCTGCGGGCCGGCCCAGACGTCGCCGCCGATCGGGTCGAGGTGCGCCTGGGTGACGAGGTTCTGGCACGGGTTGTCGGCGGGGCCGTTGCAGCCGTCCTGCGCGAGCTTGAAGACGTCGACCGGCGTGCTGCGGTCGCCGTCGAGCAGCGGCGAGAGCGCGGTCATGTCGCCGATCTGCGACGCCTTCGGGCACGCCGCGGGACGGACCGAGTCGGCGGCGAACTGGTCGGGGGTGCAGATGGTGAAGTCCGCCGACGAGGCGGCGGCCGGCGAGATCCCCACGCCCTGGGGCAGGACCGCCGTGAGGCGCTCGTAGTGCGACTGGTACGGGATGCCGCCGCGCGCCGGGGTGATGAAGCGGAAGCGGTACTCGTCGGGCTGCTCGACCGCGCCGTCGTCGTCGCCGTCGACGGTGGCGAACGCGGTGACGCGCAGCTTGGGGTTGTCCTGCGTGCCGGCACCGGACGGCTCGACGCCGTTCCACGGGAACCTCGCGCACTCGCTGTCCAGCTGCGCGCGGTCGCTGGCGGGATGGCCGTTCTCCGCCGGCCGGGGCATCATCGTGAACGACGCGTGGCTCGTCGAGCCGTCAGCGAAGGTCGTGTCGCTCGTCGCGACCGCCGTGTTGCACTCGGTCGGGTTGAAGATGTACGGCAGGGCGGGGAGCGGATCCGTGACGTTCTGCGGCACCAGCCCGTACTGGAGGATCCGCAGCGACGTGATGTGGAAGCCCGCGAGGTCGGTGCTCGAGTCCAGGCCGTAGTTGCCGTTGCCGCGCGGGACGACCAGGATCGGCGCCGCCTTGGCGTAGTTCATCGGCGCCCCGACGACGAGGGCGACGGCCCCCGGGGCCGTCCGGTCGCTCGGGTCGGGCAGCTTCGCCGGGTTGTAGTTGTAGATGGAGCCGCTCTGGCCGTTGAGCGTGACCTCTCCGACCTTGCTCGGGCTCGGGCAGCCCTGCAGCCCCGACACCGTGATCTCCTTGTCGCACGCCGGCAGGTAGGGGTTGCCGAGCTGGCCGGGGGGCAGGTGCAGCGTGGTGCGTGTCGCCTCCGGGTCGGCGCTGAAGTCGGTGCCGATCTGCAAGCTGGGGAAGGCGAGCGGCGAGTGCTCGTTGGTGCCGTTGACCGGCCGGAAGAACACGCCGTTGGCGCCCACGCCGCCGTAGTCGAGCGCCGAGGCCACCTGTCCCGCCATCGGCAGCGGTGCGCTGACCGGCAGGCTCTGGACCCGCCGGACCTCGAAGCCCGTGGCCGTCCCCGCGGCAAGCGCCGATCCCTGTAGCGCTCCGAGCACGACGAGCGCCACCATCGCCACGAGCATCCCGCGCGCCCGCGCCGTCCCCTTCGTCCCTGTCTGCACGTCCAACCCTTTCCGATTCGGGCGCGCAGCGGCTTCCCTGCGCGGCCTCCCCTGCCTACACGGTGATCCCTATACAGCGAATTGGGCCACAAGTTGCGCCAAAACGCGCCGGTTACCGCGCGCAGGTCCGGTAGCGGCGCGTCTGGACGACGCGCCGGCCGCCCCGGGTCCGCCCCACGATCCGCACCGTGACCGTGACCTTGCGCACTAGCGCGAGAACGCGACGTCGTGGCCGTCGGCGTCCGCTGCCGCG
>DASXRA010000331.1:0-4721 GCA_036506855.1 Jatrophihabitantaceae bacterium | reverse complement strand
GTCCATGATGCCCACCGACACGCCAGCTGGAACCGCCTCGTGCACCGCCCCGAGGAACGTGCCCAACGACATGCCGGCCTGCCGCAACTGCGCGTCGAGCAGCGCAGCCTGAACGGCCGCCTTGGCCATCGGATGGCCTTTGACGCGCGCGAATGCGCGCTCGGCTGCGTGCACCTCGACGTCACGTAGTGCGCCGAGCACCGGGACGAGGAAGCGGCGGATCACGTCAGCGGCGGCGTCGACGTATTCCGAGGAGTAGAGCGGCTCGGTCATCGCGACGCACTCGCCCCACCCCTCGGCGCTCTCCGTGACGATGCGGACGAGCACCACCTGGCGGTCGTACTCCGTGCCGAACGACGTCCGGAACGGGGCCACCAGCGGCATGGCGATACGCCGCAGTTCGACGCCTTCGAGCTTCACGGTGCCTCCAACTGGTAGTGCCCGTCGCGAGTTATGCCGGTGATCCGGTAGCCGGCTTCCATCGCACCGGTCAGGGCATCGCGTACTTCCATACGCCACCGTACGGCCAGTGCCGGATCGGCCACGCGCAGCCGCTCGATGTCGTGCGGCGTCGCGACGCTGACCCGGTTGCCCTGCACCGCGCCGGCAACCGGCTCGTTGCCGTCATTGGCCAGTAGGACGGTGGCGCCCGCAGGATCCGGCGCGCACGGCACGGGCTCGTTGAGGTGCCACACGACGAACAGCCGATCCGTCGCGTCGCCTGCGTTGACCACGTCTTCCATCGGACCGTAGAAGTCCGGCAGGTACTCCGTGACCGTTGCACCGACCTTGTGCAGGTTGAAGTACGCGTTGCGTGGCAGGAGTGGGTCGAACGTCCAGCTGATCGTGGCGCGCTGACGGGCCAGTGCCCAGTCGCGCTGATGCCGCTTGAGCGCGTAGCCGATGCCGCGTCCCTGGTACGCGGGCGCGACGGCCGTCAGATGCGAATGCAGGTGACCGTCGACGGCAAAGAATCCGACGGAGGCACCGACCAGGCCGCCGTCGTACGCGCCTGCGATGTAGTTGCCGACGTGTGACATCGCGTGCAGCGTGCTGGCGTCCATGACCGGCGCGTGCCAGACGTGATCGAGCAGCGCAGCCACCTCGTGGTGTGCCGCGATGTCGGTCAGCTCGTCGATGCGCACGTGCACAGTCTGGCGCGCTACGGAACGAGCGAGAAGCGGCCACCGTGCAACGGCCGCACGGCGCCGAAGTGCCGACGGTCGAGTGTCGCGATGGTGCGAGTGCTGTACCGATCGGCGAGCACGACATTGGACGCATCGGCAAGGCCGATCTTCAGGTCCGCGTATCGCGCGATGACTCCGATCGCGACACGCATCTCGTTAACGCCGAACGATGCGTGTGTCCACGCCTCGCCTGCCAGTTCTCGCAGCACGGTGAGCTCGCGCTCGACGCCGAGGCGCGTCGCGAGCATGTGGTCGAGCTCGGCCAGGACGTAGGGGGAAAGGACGAGCGGCTCACGTACTTGCGCCATCAGGTCACGCGTAATTGCGTGCGCGGGATCGCGGTCATTGAACAGCGCGATGAGGGCGCTCGTGTCGACGATCAATGCTCGCCGAATCCCTCGAGCAACTCGTCCACCCGTGTCGACAGCACCTCATCGCTCGAGAACAATCCTGGCGTGGGCCGCGGGCGCTCGGGGGCGACAGCCGTCCGGATCGAGTCACGGATGACCTCGGCCTCGGAGATGTGCCGAAGTTTCGCGACGCGCTTGATCGCCGCCTTGAGGTCTGCCGGTAGGTAGACGGTCGTCTTCTCCACTCCACGTATGGTACTACGTATGGCAGACCCGGTGATGATTACCCGCGGGGTAATCGATCGGCGGCGACGTGGGAGATAGCGTCCACCCTCATGACATCAGCAACCGCCACCCGGCCGCAGAGCCCGATCGGCGAGATGCTGCGCCAGTGGCGCGAGCGGCGCCGGATCAGCCAGCTCGATCTCGCCATCCAGGCCGACATCTCGACCCGTCACCTCAGCTTCGTCGAGACCGGGCGCTCCTCGCCGAGCCGCGACATGGTGCTGCACCTGGCCGACAATCTCGAAGTGCCGTTGCGCGAGCGCAATCACCTGCTGCTCGCCGCCGGGTACGCACCCGTGTACGGCGAGAGCTCGCTGGATTCCCCGCAGATGGCAGCCGTTCGGCAGGCCGTGCGGTTGGTGCTCAAGGCCCACGAGCCGTTTCCGGCGGTGGTCGTCGACCGCAAGTGGAACATGGTCGACGCCAACGCGACGCTCGCGTTGCTGACCGCGGGCGCGGCGCCGCACTTGCTCGAGCCACCCGTCAACGTCCTCCGGCTGTCGCTGCACCTGCAGGGAGTGGCGCCGCGCATCGTCAACCTCGGTGAGTGGCGCGGTCACCTGCTCAGCCGGCTGCGCCGCGAGATCGCGGTCACCGCCGACGCCGAGCTCAGCGAGCTCTACGACGAGTTGCGCGACTACCCGGCAGGCGAGGCGCCCGACGTCGAGATCCCCGGGCCGGGCGAGGTCGTCGCGCCGCTGCGCATCCGCACCGACGCAGGTGAGTTGAGCTTCTTCGGCACCGTCGCCACGTTCGGCACGCCGATGGACGTCACCGTGGCCGAGCTGTCGATCGAGTCGTTCTTCCCGGCCGACCCGCAGACAGCGGACACGTTGCGCGCCGCCCTCGCATAGCGATCGCCCGGACCTGCCGTTTCCCTGGCGCGATCACCTGCGGTGTGGAGACTGCAGGTGATCAACAGCGACGCCCGATCCGACCGCGACCGCGGGTGTCACTT
Source organism: Jatrophihabitantaceae bacterium (assembly GCA_036506855.1). GTDB lineage: Bacteria > Actinomycetota > Actinomycetes > Mycobacteriales > Jatrophihabitantaceae > DASXRA01. The sequence goes on along the minus strand of DASXRA010000331.1, from coordinate 1,941 downwards.
AATGCCGGTTTGTTGACATGCAATCGCTTGCGCGCTAGGACATGTCCTGGGCTGGTGCGATCCACGCGCTCAGGGCGTCGTGCCAGGTTCATTTGGCGTTAGATGGCGGCCGCGTTTTCAAGATGACGAGTCGTTGCGGCACGTCCGCCTCTGCTCGCTCGGCGGATAGCCCTCACGAAGGGTGCAGGCCAATGAGCCTTGTTCTGCGTGGCGCGCAAACGCGTGCCCGGCACGTCTTATTCGCGGCATCGGCAACCGTGCTCCTCGCCGCCGGTCTCGCTGCGACGGCCCGGACGGCCGCGGCCGCGGCCCCCGCGAAGGACGTCGATCCCTCGCTCTACAGCTCGCTGCAATGGCGCAACATCGGGCCGAACCTGGGCGGCCGGTCGCTGGCCGTCGCTGGCAGCGTGGCCCGTCCGAACGAGTACTACTTCGGCGCGACTGGCGGCGGCCTGTGGAAGACCACCAACGGCGGGACGAGCTGGGCGCCGGTCACCGACCACCAGATCAGCAGCTCGTCGGTCGGCGCGGTGGCCGTCTGTGCCGCCGATCCCGACGTCGTCTACATCGGCATGGGCGAGGTCGATCTGCGCGGTGACGTCATTCCCGGCGACGGCGTGTACAAGACCGCCGACGGCGGCAAGACCTGGACGCACCTGGGCCTGGCCGACACGCAGATGATCGGCAAGATCCGTATCGACCCCAAGGACTGCAACCGCGCGTACGTGGCCGCACTCGGACACGCGTTCGGCACCAACGCCGAGCGCGGCGTCTTCCGCACCACCGACGGCGGCGCGAGCTGGCAGAAGGTGCTCTACCGCGACGACCGGACCGGCGCCGTCGACCTGTCGATGGATCCGTCCAACCCGAACGTTCTCTACGCCGCGATGTGGCAGGCGTCGCGCAAGTTCTGGCTGCTCGACGACGGCGGTCCAGGCAGCGGCCTGTTCAAGTCGACCGACGGCGGGACGACCTGGACCGAGCTGACCGGCCATCTCGGCCTGCCCGCCGCGCCGGTCGGCAAGATCGGGGTCAGCGTCTCCGGTGCCAACCCGAACCGGGTGTACGCACTTGTCGAGGCCAACGGGGGTGGCCTGTTCCGGTCAGACGACGCCGGCGCGACCTGGACGCTGGTCAGCACGGACGCCGACATCCGGCAGCGCGGCTTCTACTTCAGCAAAGTGTTCGCGGACCCGATCAACGCAGACCGGGTCTACATCGGCAACGTCGAATTCCTGCGCTCGAACAACGGCGGCGTGGACTTCTCGACAGTGAACACGCCGCACAGCGACAACCACGATCTGTGGATCGACCCGACCGACAACACCCGGATGATCGAGGGCAACGACGGCGGGGCGGCAGTGTCGACCAACGGCGGCACCAATTTCACCCCGGAGACCTACCCGACCGGGCAGTTCTACCAAGTAGTCACGACGAACAACGACCCCTACCTGGTCTGCGGCGAGCAGCAGGACCGAAACTCCGTCTGCGTGTCGAGCACCGGTGGCACGGGCTCGTTCGGAATCGGCGGCGGGGAGAGCGGTCCGGTCGCGGTCGACCCGCGCGACTCGAACGTGTTCTACGCCGGCAACTACGACTGGTTGCTGACGCGACTCGACCGCAGTGGCAAGAGCGCCATCGGCAGCCGCAACGTCAATCCATGGCCCGACAACCCGATGGGCTACCCGGCAGCGGCTCTGAAGCACCGCATGCAGTGGACCTTCCCGCTCGTCACCAGCCCGGCCGAGCCGGACGCCGTGTTCACCGGCTCGCAGTACGTGATGAAGTCGACGAACGGCGGCCAGAGCTGGCAGCAGATCAGCCCCGACCTCAGCTACAACGACCCGGCGACCACGGGCGACTCCGGCGGCCCGATCACCAAGGACCAGACGAGCATCGAGTACTACGCGACGGTCTTCTCGATCGCCCCGTCCACAGTGA
>DASXRA010000330.1:0-3300 GCA_036506855.1 Jatrophihabitantaceae bacterium | reverse complement strand
GCTCAGCTACGCCAGCGGAATCATCCATCCGTACTACACGGTGGCGCTCGCACCGGCGATTGCCGCACTCGTCGGTCTCGGCGTCGCGACGCTGTGGCGCTCGCGCGACGTCGAGGCAGCTCGCTGGGTGCTCGCCGCTCTTGTCGTCGCTGGTACCTGGTGGACGTTCGAACTGCTCGGCCGCGCCGACTGGGCGCCGTGGTTGCGCTGGTTCGTGCTGCTCGCGGGCGCCGCCGCCGTAGCGGCCGTGCTGATCGCGCGCTCCGTGCTGCTCGTCTCGGCGACAGTCGCAGCCGCGCTGCTCGCCGCCCCGACGGCGTATTCGCTGCAGACGGCGTCCACCGCCCACACGGGCGCGCTGCCGGTCGCGGGACCGTCGGCATCGGGCGGGTTCGGCGGCGGGCCAGGCGGAGCGCGCAATGGCGCCCTGCCGAACGGCGGCGCCGGCGGCCAGGGCGGGCCGCCCGCCGGCCTCGGCGGTCAGGCCGGCGCGGCACCCGGCGGCGGGACAGCCCGAGGCGGCGCAGGCGGGCTCGGCGGCGTGGCCACGATCAGCTCGGCGCTCAAGGCCGTGCTGACGTCCGGCTCCTACGCCTGGGCCGCAGCCACCACCGGCGACAATGAGGCCGCGTCCCTCGAACTCGCGACTGGCAAGGCGGTCATGTCGCTCGGCGGCTACAACGGCACCGACCCGGCGATCACGCTCGCGGCGTTCAAGCAGCTTGTCGCGCAAGGCAAGGTGCACTACTACGTGCCGGACTCCGGCGGATTCATCGGATCGGGCAACGCGCAGACCTCGACGGCGTACCAGATCCAGCGGTGGATCACGTCGACGTTCACCGCGCGGACGATCGGCAGCACCACGGTCTACGACCTGACATCGAGCACAGGCGGCTAGGCGTCGAGGCTCGGCGGTAGCCCGAACACGGCGAACATGTCCGGGGCGAAGAACACGACGTTGCGACTGATGCCGGAGCCGCTGATCGTGAGCACCTGCAGGCTGTGCGCCTGGTAGCGCCCATCGTCGCCCCGGACGTACGCGGCGAGCGCCGGCTGGCCGTTCGCCGCCGTCCGGTGCATGTGCCAGTCAGTGCCCCGCAGTGCGTAGACGCGGGCGATGAAGCGGCCGTACGCGTCGCGTCCCGTGAACCAGTTGAGCATCGGCGGCATCTCGAGGATCGCGTCGTCGGTCAGCAACCGATTCAGCGCGGCGAGGTCGGCGGTCTCGAACGCTGCCACGTAACGATCGATCAGGTCGCGGTCGGCCCGATCAGCGGGCTCGTCGACCTGATCTTCGCCGACGCCGCTCTCGGCCAGCCGCGCTCTGGCCCGCTGCAGCGCGCTGTTGACCGCCGCCTGCGTCGTGCCCAGCGCTTCGGCGACGTCGGCCGCCGGCCAGTCGAGGACGTCGCGGAGGATCAATATCGCGCGTTGCCGCGGCGGCAGCAGTTGGAGCGCGGCCACCATGGCCAGCCGCAGCCGGCCGCGCGCGACCAGGACGGCAGCTGGATCGTTCGCGCCGAGCATCGCGTCCGGAATCGGCTGTACCCACGGCACTTCCCGGCCCGGAATGAACGGGGCCTCGGGATCGTCGCCCGGCGGGCCGAGCCCCGACGGCAGCGGCCTGCGGCGTCGCTTCTCCAGGGCCGTCAGGCAGGCGTTCGTCGCGATGCGATGCAGCCAGGTGCGCAGCGACGCGCGCTGCTCGTCGAACCGGTCGTAAGCCCGCCAGGCTCGAAGCAACGTCTCCTGCACCAGATCCTCGGCATCGTGCACCGATCCGAGCATCTGGTAGCAGTGGGCCAGCAGCTCGCGCCGGAACGGGTCGGCCCGCTCCTCGAACTCCGTGCTGATCGACATCACCACCGTGCCTTCCACCTCGCTGATACCTACCAGCACGGCGCGCGGAATTCATCGCCGCGACTGACCTCCTAGTGCGGCGGCCACCTCGGGTATCTCGGCGACGTACTCACTCAGCAGCGTGCGGGCCGTCGTCACCGAATCGACGAGGGGATGCAGCGCGAACGCCTTGAGCGCAGCGTCAGCGGATCCGGTCAGCGCGGCCTCGATGGTGAACCGCTCGACGGCCTTGACCTGCTGCATCAACCCCAGCTGGTACAGGTCCGGGGCGCGTGCGGGCAACGGGCGTGCCCCGGCGGCGTCGACGACGGTGGGCAGCTCGACCACGGCGTCCGTGTCCAGCCCGGGCAGCGCAGAACCGTTGCGGACGTTGAGGATGATCGTCGACGGCTCGTCGCGGGCAATGGCCGTCATGACCGCGAGCGCGACCTGCTCGTACCCCGCGCCCGGCAACGGGTCGGGCTCGGCGCGGCCGTGCTTGACCTCGGCCATGTACAGCGCGGTGCGCTCGTCGCTCGCGCGCTGCCACAGGTCGAACGCCTGCCCGGGCGTCGCGGCGGCTGCGGCGTAGAAGTCGAGCTGCTGCCGGAGCAGGAACTCGCCGCGGGTGGAGTCCTGGCCGAGGATGGACGCGATCGCGTCCCGGGCGAAGTAGTAGTAGTACAGGTACTCGTTCGGGATGCACTCCAGGGAGCGCAGCCACGGAACGCCGAAGATCGCAGCCTCGTCGAGCGCGGCCACGCGGTCGTCTGCCAGTAACTCGGGCAGCAGGTCATGCCCGTCGAGGAGGACGCGGCGCATCCAGCCGAGGTGGTTCAGCCCGACGTAGTCGAGCTGCAGCCGGGTGGCGTCGACGCCGAGCGCCGCGCCGAGCCGCCGGCCCAACCCGCCCGGGGTGTCGCAGATGCCTATGACGCGCTCACCGAGGACGCCCTGCATCGCCTCGGTGATCATGCCCGCGGGGTTGGTGAAGTTGATGACGTACGCGTCCGGGCACGACTCGGCCACCCGCGAGGCGATCCGCAGCGCGATCGGGATCGTGCGCAGCCCGTAGGCGATCCCCCCGGCGCCGGTGGTCTCCTGGCCGAGCACGCCGTGACGCAGCGCGATGCGCTCGTCGAGAGTGCGCCCGGAAAGGCCGCCGACGCGGATCGCCGAGAAGACGAAGTGCGCGCCGTCCAGGGCGTCGGCCAGGTCGGTCGTGGCCCGCACGCTCGGCGCGTCCGGGGAACCGGCGGCCTGCTGCGCGAGCACGGACGAGATCACCGCGAGCCGCTCGCCGGACGGGTCGTAGAGCACCACATCGGTCACCCGAGGATCGCCCTTGTCGCCGAGCAGCGCCCGGTAGACCAGCGGCACCCGGAACCCGCCACCTCCGAGGATCGCCAGTTTCACGCCCGTACCACCTCGACCGTCAGTGCTGCCATTGCCGGTTCATCC
>DASXRA010000329.1:0-3526 GCA_036506855.1 Jatrophihabitantaceae bacterium | reverse complement strand
GATTTTTCCCGTTTCTCTTGCATGTACGAGCTTTGTTTGCGACTGTCTGGAGTGTGCCCGGCAGACGGAGCCGGGCGTCACACGAGGAGGGCACATCGTGAACAGAGAGCGCACGAGACGAAAGCTGCTCGGCATCGGCGCAGGCGCAGCGCTGGCGGTCGCCGCCCTGATGATCGGATTGGGCAGCTTCGCGACGTCGGCTTCGGCTGCGGGCAGCGTGCCGGGTATGGACGTGTCCAGCCACCAGGGCAACATCAACTGGTCGGCGGCCTGGAACAACGGCGCCCGCTTCGCGTACGTCAAGGCCACCGAGGGCGTCGCGTACACGAACCCGTACTTCGCCCAGCAGTACAACGGCTCCTACAACGTCGGCATGATCCGCGGCGCGTACCACTTCGCCCTGCCCGACCGCTCGGGTGGCGCCACGCAGGCCGACTACTTCGTCAACCACGGCGGTGGCTGGTCGCGCGACGGCAAGACCCTGCCCGGCGCGCTCGACATCGAGTGGAACCCCTACGGCGCGACGTGTTACGGGAAGTCGACGACCGGCATGGTCTCGTGGATCCTCGCGTTCAGTAACGAGTACCACGCGCGCACCAGCCGCTGGCCGGTCATCTACACCGCGACGAGCTGGTGGTCGCAGTGCACCGGCAATCACGGTGACTTCAGCTCGACGAACCCGCTCTGGGTGGCCCGCTACTCCTCGACGGTCGGCACGTTGCCCTACGCCTGGGGCGTGTACACGATCTGGCAGTACGCCGACTCAGGCGTCTTCCCCGGCGACCAGAACAGGTTCAACGGCGCCTACGATCGGCTGCAGGCGCTGGCCAACGGCTGACGCTGCCTTCGCGATCTAGCGGCGGCGCACGCCGTCCGCGAGCTCTCCAGCCAGCTCGCGGACGGCGGCGACGCCCACGGCGTCCGGCGCGTCCAGCAGCCGGCGGACGAATGCCGAGCCGACGATCACCCCGTCGGCGAACGAGGCCACCTCGGCGGCCTGGTCACCGTTCGAGACGCCCAACCCCACACACACCGGGAAGTCCGGCACGGCGGCACGCACGCGCGCCACGAGGCGTTGCGCGCTCTGGCCGACCTGGTCTCGGGTGCCGGTGACGCCCATGGTCGAGGCGGCGTACACGAAGCCTCGGCACGCCGCGACGGTCGACGCGATCCGCGCATCCGTGGACGACGGCGCGACCAGGAAGATCCGGTCCAGGCCGTGCGCATCGGTGGCAGCCAGCCACGGCGCGGCCTCGTCCGGGATGAGGTCCGGGGTGATCGCACCTGATCCGCCGGCCGCGGCGAGATCGGCCGCGAACCGGTCGACCCCGTAGCGCTCGATCGGGTTCCAGTACGTCATGACGACGGCAGCCGCGCCCACCTGCGACACGGCGGTGACCGCGCGCAGTGCGTCGGCGATGCCGACCCCCGCCCGCACGGCTGGGTCGGCGGCGGCCTGGATCACCGGGCCGTCCATCACCGGGTCGCTGTACGGCACGCCGACCTCGACGACGTCGGCGCCGCCCTCGACCATGGCGCGCATCGCGTCGATCGACACGTCGACGTCCGGGAAGCCGACCGGCAGGTAGCCGATCAGCGCGGCCCGCCCGTCGGCCTTCGCCTTGGCGAGAGCGGTCGACAGCGCCGTCATGAGACGAGCCCGAAGTACGCCGACGCGGTCTCGACGTCCTTGTCGCCGCGACCGGACAGGTTGACCAGGATCACGGCGTCCGGCCCGAGTTCGCGGCCGAGCTTGATGACGCCGGCCAGGGCATGTGCCGACTCGATGGCGGGGATGATGCCCTCGGTGCGGCACAGCAACGCGAACGCGTCCATCGCCTCCGCGTCGGTGATCGGGTGGTACTCGGCGCGTCCCGTGTCGTGCAGGTAGGCGTGCTCGGGGCCGACGCCGGGGTAGTCGAGCCCGGCCGAGATCGAATGCGACTCGATGGTCTGCCCGTTGGCGTCCTGGAGCAGGTAGGACCGGGCACCGTGCAGCACGCCGGGCGCTCCCCCGGTGATCGTCGCCGCGTGCCGCGCAGTCTCGATGCCGTCGCCGCCGGCCTCGTACCCGACGAGCCGCACGCCGGCGTCCTGGATGAACGCGGTGAAGATGCCAATCGCGTTCGAGCCGCCGCCGACGCAGGCTGTCACCACGTCCGGCAACCGGCCGATCCGCTCGAGCACCTGTGCGCGCGCTTCGTCGCCGATGACCCGCTGGAACTCGCGCACCATGGCCGGGAACGGGTGCGGCCCGGCGACGGTGCCGAACACGTAGTTCGTCGTCCCGACGTTGGTGACCCAGTCGCGCATCGCCTCGTTGATCGCGTCCTTGAGGGTGCGTGAGCCCGCCGTCACCGGGATCACCTCGGCGCCGAGCAACTGCATGCGGGCGACGTTCAGGGCTTGGCGGCGGGTGTCCTCCTCGCCCATGTAGACCGTGCAGTCGAGCCCCATCAGCGCGGCGGCCGTGGCCGTGGCGACGCCGTGCTGCCCGGCGCCGGTCTCGGCGATCACCCGCTTTTTGCCGATGCGCTGGGTCAGCAAGGCCTGGCCCAGCACGTTGTTGATCTTGTGTGAGCCGGTGTGGTTGAGATCCTCGCGCTTGAGCAGGATGCGCGCCCCGCCGGCTTCGGCGCCGAATCTCGGCACGTCCGTCAGCGGCGACGGCCGGCCGGTGTAGTCGCGCAGCAGCCCGTTCAGCTCCACGCCGAACGCCGGATCGGCTTGCGCGGCGTGGAACGCGTCAGTCAGCTCATCGAGGGCGGCGACTAGTGCCTCTGGGACGAAGCGGCCGCCGTACGGCCCGAAATGGCCGGTGGCATCAGGGGTTTCGAGGGACGGCATAGCAGTAGTCATGGACGGACTCCGATTCGGATGGCAGGTGGGCGGGCGCCGATGGCGTCACCGGCGCCATCGGCCGCCGAGTGCCGGAGTCGTGTGCATGCCGCGCACTCTACAGAGGTGGACATCGTCACGTGCGATCACCGCGACCAGCGCGGGTCTGGTGGTGGCGGCTAGTTGCGATGCTGCGCGACCCGCACCTCCCACTGGCTGCGGCGACGCTCCTGATCGCGGATCGCACGGTTGCGCCTGAATGTCTCCGGCGGCCGGGCCAGGCCGTAGATGTCGGCCCACCACTCGCCTGGCCGCGGATCGATGACGGTGTCGAGATGAGCTGGGTATCTGCGGCCGCCATCGTCAGTCAGGTCTTGCCATGTCCGCATCGGCGCGACGACGCGCCCATCGGAGTCGACGACGACCAACCGCAGATCGGCCGAAGCGAGCAGGCGCTGCAAGGTGTGCAACCTCGGCACCAACGTCCCGGTCTCGATCCGGTTGACGGTCGCCGCGCTGACACCTGCCCGAGACGCGAGCTCACGCTGCTTGGGTTCATGCGGTCGTTGCAACGTCCTTTGTCTCGGGTAGGGCGTGGTGGTGGCGGATGCCGAGGAAGCCGATCGATGCTTCGGTGATGGAGCGTTTCTGGCGGTTGCGTGGTGAAGGTTTGTCCTATCCGGTTGCG
>DASXRA010000328.1:0-13840 GCA_036506855.1 Jatrophihabitantaceae bacterium | reverse complement strand
GAGGAGCGCAACGACGCGCTGTTCGGTCAGCTCAACACGGACTACCGCGAGGCGAACGCCAAGGCATTCAAGCTGTTCGGCATCTTCGTGCCGGGCGCGACGCTCGTCGGCAACGTCGTCATGGTCAGCGTCCTGCTCGTCGGCGGCTATCGGGTCGCGGCGGGCGGGCTCGCGCTCGGCGTGCTGACCGCGTTCCTGCTGTACCTGCGGCAGTTCTTCGACCCGATGGACGACGTCGCCGTGTTCTACAACTCGCTGCAGTCGGCCACGGCAGCGCTGGAGAAGATCTCCGCGGTGCTGGCCGAGCCGCCTTCGGTGCCCGAGCCGTCCTCGCCCGCGCCGATCGAGCGGCCGATCGGCGGCGCGCTCGATCTGGTCGCCGTCGAGTTCGCCTACCGGGCCGATCGGCCGGTGCTGCACGAGGTCGGCCTGAGCATCCGGTCCGGCCAGACGGTCGCGCTGGTCGGCGCCACCGGGGCGGGCAAGTCGACGATCGCGAAGTTGATCTCGCGCTTCTACGACCCGACGTCCGGTCAGGTGCTGCTCGACGGCGTCGACCTGCGCGAGATCCGCGAGAGCGACTTGCGCGAGGCAGTCGTCATGATCACCCAGGACGGCTTCCTGTTCTCGGGCTCGGTGGCCGACAACATCGCGTTCGGACGGCCGGGCGCGTCACGCGACGAGGTCGTCCAGGCGGCGCGCTCGGTCGGCGCCCACGAGTTCATCCGGGTGCTGCCCGACGGGTACGACACCGACGTGCGCAAGCGCGGCGGGCGGCTCTCGGCCGGTCAGCGTCAGCTCGTGGCCTTCGCGCGGGCGTTCCTCGCCGATCCGGCCGTGCTGATCCTCGACGAGGCGACGTCGTCGCTGGACGTCCCGACCGAGCGTGCCGTGCAGCGCGCGCTGCGTACCGTGCTGCGCGACCGGACCGCGCTGATCATCGCGCACCGGCTGTCGACGGTCGAAATCGCGGACCGCGTGCTGGTGCTCGACGGCGGGCGCGTCGTCGAGGACGGCTCCCCCGACGCGCTCATCGCCACGGGCGCCGGCGAGTTCGCCGCGCTGCACGAGTCGTGGCGCGACTCGCTCATCTAGGCCCAGCTCGCCGCGTCGGCGCCGTAGGTGGTCAGCCGCGGCGGCCAGGTCAGGGCGTGCCCGTCCAGCCACCCGGGCGGCGCGACCACCGTGACCGGCCCGTCGTCGGATTGCAGGGTGGTCACCCGCGCCGCAGCTTCGGGACGGCTCGGGGCGTCCGGACGCGGCAGCGCGAGCAGCCAACCCGCCGTCGCCGCGAGGCACAGTTCGAACCAGTGCGTCCCGCCGAATTCCCGTTGCCGGCGCAGGCCTTCGAGCGCGGCGGCCGCAGCGAGGTACCCGGTGCCGTGGTCGACTAGCTGGCAGGGCAGCCGACCGGGTTGCTCACCGTCCGGCGACTCGACCATCGCGATCCCGCACGCGGCCTGGACGATGCTGTCGAAGCCGCGGCGCCCGCCCCACGGGCCGCGGCCCCACGCCGACAGCGACACGACGACCAACCCGGGATGGCGCTCGGCCAGCGCAGCCGGGTCGAGGCCGAATGTTGCGAGAGCGCCCGGGCGGTAGCCGTGCACGACGAGGTCGGCACCGTCGAGCAGTTCGTGCAAGCGGCGCAGCCCGCCGGGCGTCCGCGCGTCGAGCAGGGCGCTGCGCTTGCCGGGCAGCCCGTCGTACTGCGCTTGGGGCAACTCAGGACGGTGCGGCGGATCGATGCGCAGCACGTCGGCGCCGAGGGCGGCGAGATACCGGGTGGCGACCGGCCCGGCGATGACGCGAGTCAGATCGAGCACGCGCACTCCGCTCGCGGGCAGGTCCCCGGCCGGTGGGTGACGTGGCACCGCACCGTCGATGACGTCACTGGCAATCAGCGGTTGATCGACGCTGCCCTGCGGATGCGCCCGCCACTGCTCGGGCGTGCGAACAGCCGCGGCCACCCCGCCCGCGTCCACGACCTGCGCTTCGACCTGCTCGGCGCTGCGCCCGGCGATGGCGGCGCCGATCGCCTCGGCATCGGCGGCGGCGACGTCCAGTGCGCGCGCCAGCGCCTCGCGGTGCCACGCGTAGTTGGCGTGCGTGCGGACCCAGCCGTCCGCCGCGCGCCAGAACCGCGACAGCGGATCGAACCCGGTACCGAACGAGCGACCGTCCACCCGCAGGTGCGCTTCGCTGCGGACAGCCGCGGCCACCTGCCCGGCGTCGAGCGCGACCGTCAGAGGCTCACCGGGACGCAGCCGGGCGGCGGCGGTCAATGCCGTGGCCACGCAGGCGACCGCGGTGTCGCCAACCGGCAGTCTCGACGGAAGCCCGCCCGGCTCACCGTCGACCCTCAGCGTGACCGGCGGGACGCCGAGAGCGGCCAACGCTTCGGAGTACGGCCGTTGCCAAGCCATCAGCGCAGGACGAGCAGGTGCCGGGCGGCGCGGAATGTGGCCGCCGCCTGCCCGTCGTAATCGATGCGCGCCATGCCGCTCACCCGAGCTGTGCGAACGCGACGGCTGCGGCGGTCGCCACGTTGAGCGAGTCGACGCCGCCGGACATCGGGATGCGAACCAGCTCGTCCGCTTGAGCCATAGCAGCCTGCGACAGCCCGGCACCCTCGGCGCCGAGCAGCACCGCCCACTTGTCCGGACGCGGCACGTCCCGCAATGGCACGGCATCTGGTCGTGGCGTCATCGCCAGCACGCGGAAGTCGTTGTCGCGTAAGGCTTTCAGCGACATCGGCCAGCTGGCGAGCACGGCGAACGGAACCCGCAGGACGTGGCCCATCGACACGCGCACGCTGCGCCGGTACAGCGGATCGGCGCACTGCGGGTCGAGCAGTACGGCGTCGACGCCGAAGGCTGCCGCGTTGCGGAACAGGGCGCCGAGGTTCTCGAAGTCGTTCAGTGACTCCAGGACGGCCAGCCGCTGCGCACCGGTCAGCACCGCGTCGAGCGACGGCGGCTCGGAGCGCGCTGCGGACGCCAGTACGCCGCGCGTGACCCGGAAGCCGACGACCTCAGACAGCAGCCACTTGTCGACGACGTACACCGGAGCGTCCACAGTGGACAGTGCATCGCGCAGCGCATCGATCCGCGAGGGAACCCCCACGACCGCACGCACCCGATACGGCGACTCGATCAGCCGCTCGACGACGTTGACGCCCTCGGCGATGACGATGCCGCGACGATCGGGCCGCACGTCCGCGTCGGTGAGATCGCGGAAGTCCGCCAGCCGCTCGTCGGCCGGGTCGGCGATCTCGATTGGCAGCACGCGACCATTCTGCGGTGGGCGAACACGAGTTGGTTGTGCGATGTGGCCATGACGACAAAGCTCGACGATATGGACTACACGCATCTGGGACGCACCGGCCTGACCGTCAGCCGAATCTGCCTCGGCACGATGAACTTCGGCCCGCACACCGAGGAACTCGACGCGCACGCGATCATGGACGCCGCGCACGGCTACGGCATCAACTACTTCGACACCGCCAACGTCTACGGATGGGGCGAGAACAAGGGACGCACCGAAGAGATCATCGGCAGCTGGTTCGCCCAAGGGGGCGGCCGCCGCGAACGGACCGTGCTGGCCACCAAGCTCTACGGCGACATGACCGCGTGGCCCAATGACAGCAAGCTGTCGGCGCTGAACATCCGCCGGGCATTGGACGCATCGCTGCGTCGTCTGCAAACCGACTACGTCGACATCTACCAGTTCCACCACGTCGACCGCGAGACGCCATGGGACGAGATCTGGCAGGCCATCGAGGTCGCGGTCACGCAGGGCAAGATCCTCTACGCGGCCAGCAGCAACTTCGCCGGCTGGCACATCGCGCAGGCGCAGGAGGCAGCGCGCCGGCGCAACTTCACCGGACTGGCCAGCGAGCAGTCGCTCTACAACCTGCTGGTTCGCGACGTCGAGCTCGAGGTTCTGCCCGCCGCGCAGCACTACGGCCTCGGCGTCATCGCGTGGTCACCGCTGCACGGCGGGCTGCTCGGCGGCGTGGTGCGCAAGGAGCGCGAGGGCAAGCGGCGACTCGAAGGCCGTGCGCGCGACACGCTCGAGACGCACCGCGGCCAGATCGAGCAGTACGAGGACTTCGCCGCCGAACTCGGCCACGAGCCGGGCGAGGTGGCGCTGGCGTGGGTACTGCATCAGCCTGCCGTCACGGCGCCGATCGTCGGGCCCCGAACGCACGAGCAGCTCGAATCAGCCGTCCGGGCGCTGGACGTCGAGCTCGACGAGAAGGCCCTGGCGCGACTCGACCAGATCTTCCCCGGCCACAAGACCGCCCCTGAGGACTACGCCTGGTAAGGCGAATCGATCGCGCCGGAAGGCTCGATCCAGTCAACTTCCGTACGCGCGGCTGCGGCCTCGCGGAACTCACCAAATGGCCGCCCAACTCGTCGACTAGCTGCAGATCGCCCGCCCGACGGTGCGCGCTGTTGGACGCTTGTGGTCTGCTCACAATGTTGTGAGCAGACCACAAGCAGCGCCACTAGAGCAGCAGCCGAGCGCGAGCGCCGGGCTCAGGGTGCGCCACCTCGGTCTGCCGCTGGTGATCAAGTGTCGTAGACGTGCCCGACGGGCCGTGACGCCCGGCGCATCACGCGGCCGGCGAGGTCGGCAAGGCTGACCTCGCGGCGGTGCGCGACGGCGGCACCGAGAACGAGTGCAGCGCCGGCCGAGATCAGTCCGCCGCCGATCATGCCCCAGCGCGGCCCGAACACCCCGGCCGTCCAGCCGACGATCGGCGCGCCCAGCGGCGTGCCGCCCATGAAGCACATCAGATACAGCGCCATGACACGTCCTCGCATCGTCGGCTCGACGCCGAGCTGCACGGACGCGTTCGCCGCCGTCGTGAACGTCAACATCGCCCATCCGGCAGGGACCAGCATGAGAGCCGTCGACAAGAAGCCAGGCATCGACCCGGCCGCAACCTCGATGAGCCCGAACGCCGTCGCGGCACCGACCAGGAACAGTGACGACGGCCGGCGCGTCCGGCGTGTCGCCAGAACCGCCCCAACGCAGGCACCCACGGCGAGTGCCGTCGAAAGCAACCCGTAGCCCGACGCGCTGCGGTGGAACAGCTGCTTGGCGATCAGGGCCGTCGTGATCTGGAAGTTCAACCCGAACGTCCCGACGATGAAAATCAGCCCCATCGCGAGCAGCAGGTCGTGCCGTCCGAGCACGTAGCGCACGCCGGCCCGAAGCTGCCCCTTCGCCCGCGCGAGCTGCGGCGCGGGGAACAGCTCGGCCGGTCTCATCATCCAGAGCCCGGCGAGCACCGCGACACTCGATCCGGCGTTTGCGATGAACGCCCAGCCGGTGCCCACCGCCGTGATCATCACGCCGGCAACCGCCGGGCCGAGGATGCGCGCCGCATTGAAGATCGTCGAGTTGATGCCGACGGCATTGGTGAGGTCGTCGCGCCCGACCATCTCCACCACGAACGACTGGCGGACGGGCGTGTCGATCGCCGTGACGACCCCGAGCGCCGTGGCCAACACCAGCACGTGCCAGTACTCGACCACACCTCCGACGTCGAGCACGCCGAGCACGAGGGCCACGAGAGCGAGCGCCGTCTGCGTGGCCAGCAACAGCTTGCGCTTGTCGCCACGGTCGGCCAGCACGCCGCCCCACAGCCCGAGCAGCAGCGACGGCCCGAACTGCAGGGCGGTCACGATGCCCAGCGCGGTACCGGAGTTGGTCAGGTTGAGCACCAGCCAGTCCTGCGCCACGCGCTGCATCCAGTTGCCGGTGAGCGACACGAGCTGTCCGGACGCGTAGAGCCGGTAGTTGCGGACGCGCAGCGACCGGAACATGCTGCGGCTAGCCGGAATCGGGGTCTGCGGAGCTCTCGTCGCCGTCGCCGTCACAGCTCGGCCAGCTTGTCGAGCACGGGTATGACGTCGCGGATCGCACCCCGCTCGTCCGCGGTCAGCCTCGCGATGCGCTGGGCGAGCCAGGCTGTGCGCTGGCGTCGTTCGGACTCGAGCAGATCGGAACCGGCCTGGGTCAGCACGATGATGGCTTGCCGCTTGTCGGACGGGTGTGCCTCGCGGGTGACCATGCCCTTGTCCTCGAGGCCGGCGATGATCTTCGTCATCGACGGCGGCTGTACCTGCTCGCATGCGGCGAGCTCCCCGGCGCTCATCGCGCCCCGCTTCAGAAGCGTGCCCATCGCGGACAGCTGGGCGAGCGACACCGACGTGTCGACGCGCTGATTGCGCACCCGGCGGGTGAGCCTTAGCAATGGCGGGCGAAGAGCGGCGGCCAGCTCGGCGGCGGTCTGGTTGGTCTGCGCGGGCATAATAGTTAGTTTACCTAACATTGTGCTTTGCGGCCACCGCCGATCCGCTGACGGCTACGTGAAGCCGAGGCCGACGGCGAGCGCGGCAACGTCGGCGTCGCGGCGGCGCAGCGGCTGACCGTCGACGGACGCGATCGGCACGAGGCCGCTGAGGCTGCTCGTCCAGAATGCGGCAGCCGCGGCGAGCAGCTCGTCGACGGTGAACGCGGCGAGCCGGGTAGGACGCCCCAGATCGCGGGCCAGGTCGAGCAGCGCCCGGCGGGTGATGCCGGGCAGCAGGTCGTCGCGCGACGGGGGCGTGACGAGGGTGCCGTCGTCGCAGACCAGGAATACGTTGCCGCGGCTGGTCTCCAGCACCGTCCCGTCGTCAGCGACGAACAGCGGCACACCGTGCGTCCGCTCGGCGTCGGCCAGCACGTCGCGGGCGGCCCACTTGTGCCGCCACAGACCGCGCCGTCCGGGCACGACACGCGCCGCCGACGGCTCGCGGCGCTCCGGCGCCGGCGACGCGGTGACCGCGATCGGTTCGCCCGGACGCGCGACCACCCGAATCGCGACGCGTCCCGCACCAGGTCGCAGGGTCGTCGCAAGATCGGGCGGCACCCCGTGGCCGTACAGCTCGCGGCAGGACCGGTCCAGGCGGGCCAGGTGGTCGGCCAGGCGCAGCGGCGTCCCGTCGACGGACAGGATCGTCTCGAGCAACCCACCGGCCCGCTGCTCGGCCGTCGGGGGCAACTCCGTCGTCACCAGGTCGTCAGCGAGGTCGGCACCGAGCGCGCCCAGCAGCGGCGCCGCTTTGTGCAGGCACTCGCGCCACTCCAGCATCGGGACGCTGTCAGCGGTGATGCCACCGCCAACGCCGAGCTCGATCTGGCCGCCGCCGATCTCGAACGTCCGGATCGCGACGTTGAACTCCAGGCCCCAGGACGGGCTGGCGAAGCCGATCGCACCGGTGTACGCGCCGCGCGGTTGCTGCTCGAGGTCGGCAATCGCCTCGACGGCGCGCACCTTCGGCGCCCCGGTCACCGAACCAGGCGGGAACGTCGCCCGCAGCAGGTCGGCGTCGTCGCCGTCGACCCGAGCGGTAACCGTCGAGACCAAGTGCCATACGCCGGGGTACGGTTCGACGCTGAGCAGCTCGGCGACGTGCACGCTGCCGGTCTGCGCCACGCGGCCGAGGTCGTTGCGCATCAGGTCGACGATCATGACGTTCTCGGCCGCGTCCTTGGTCGATCGACGCAGCGCCTCGGGCGCCTCGGTGCGCGGCAGCGTCCCCTTGATCGGCGACGTGGTGACCTCGTCGGCGCGCCGTCGCAGGAACAGCTCCGGGCTCAGGCTCGCCACCGCGCGCGAGCCGGTGTCGACGAACGCGGCGTGGGCGGGACGCAGGCGCGCGGCCGCATCGGCGAACAGGGCCGCCGGGCTGCCCTCGAACGGCGCGGTCAACCGGGTGCAGACGTTCACCTGGTACAGCTCGCCGGCCCGGATCAGCTCGACCGCCCGCTCGACCGCGTCCAGATGGGTGACCGGCGGCGGGCCGCCGAACGTGCCGACCCGCCAAGCCGAGCGAGGTGGCGGCATCTCCAGCACGTCGCGCAATTCGTCGCGGATGGCACACAGCGCCCCATCGCGTTCGTCGCTCCACAGCGCCTCGAAGCTCCACCCGCCGTCGCGGTACCGCAGCAGGTGGTCGTAGAACGCGAGATAGGACGACGGCGCGTCATAGCCGAGGACCCCGAACCAGCCGCCACCCAACACGTCGGGATCGGGCCGGTCGAGTCGCGGCTGGTCGGCCAGCGTCGCTGGGTCGGCGGTGCCGGCGACGACTCGCAGCGGGCGGCTGAGCACCATCGCGCCCCCGCCGGCCCAGCTACCCCACAGGCAGGCCAGGCCGTCCTCGCCCGACAGGATGCGCAGCACCTCGTCCGGCGAAGGACCGGGACCGAGCGGCTCGGTGTGCACGCGGCAGCGCATGCCGGTTAGCCTTCCGCATCATGGCGCAGAAGCGGCCGCTGCGGACGCCGCCCGAACCCGTGCAGGTCGACAGCTGGCGCGTCGTCGCCATCGGCACGGCGATCTGGTTCGCGGGCTTCGTCGTGCTGCTGCCGTTCTACGGATGGCTCGGTCGCCATGATCACCGGATCTGGTTGTGGACGTGCCTGGCCGGCTGGATTCTCGGGCTGATCGGCCTGCCGCTCGTCCGCAGGCATCGCGGCCAGGGCAAGACCCGCTAGGACGCGGGCGCCGGCTCCGGCTCGCCCGCCTCGATCAGCGTCGCCTCGGAATGCGCCCCGCATCCGTGTTCGACGCTCACCGCCCTGCCGTCGGCGGCGGCCATCTCGTTGCCGCAGACGCCGAAGCCGGCACGCAACGACCCGGCGATCGGCAGCAGGAACCCGCACGTGCCGCACCGCCCCGGCGCGTTGCGGGCCATCGCGGTCTCGGGACCGCCGTCGCCCGCGTACCACCGCTCGGCGGCGTCCAGGCGAGCCTCGCGGGAGAGCACGCGCGCACGGCCGAGCCCCACCTCGAAGGCGACCTCTTCGACGGCGGGATCGTCCGAGGCGACATACGACGGCACGAGCCGCCAATCGTCCAGCTCGGCAGGCAGCAGGTCGCCGGGACCCAGGTCGCCAGGACGCAGCCGTTCGCTCCACGGCACCCACGCCGGGGCGAGCAGCGAGGCTTCGCCGGGCAGCAGCACGACCTCGTCGACCGTGACCGCCTTCGAACGCGACACGCGCGCCACTGTGACTGCCCAGTACCAGCCGGCGTAGCCGGGCACTGTCGCCTCGAAGGAGTGTGTGACGACGCGCTCGCCCTCGGCGCGCTTGCCGATGTGCGCACCGACCTGCGCACCGGCCACCTCGACCGCAGCGGCACGCGCGACGTCGACGGCGGCGGCACATACGGTGTCAAGCTTGCGGGTTTGGGTTGCTGCAGCGGCGCTCACATGTCCATTGTGACGGATCACCCGACAGGTCAGGTCAGTGCGGCAGGATAAGAGCGTGCCTCGACGCGATGACGAACGGCCGCGCAAGCGGTTCTCTCGCTCTGGGCACACGTCGCATCAGCCCGGCCGGCTGCCCCCGCCTCCCGGGTATCGGCCGCCCGAGGGCAGCGGCACGCAGCAGTACACGCGCCCGTACGGCGCACCCCAGCAACCGCCGCCACCCCCGCCCGGACGTCCCGGCTACGACTCGCCCACGTACCACCACATGCACGGCCCGACACCCGACTCCGGCCCGCCGCCTGCAAAGCCGACTGTCACCCGGGCGATCGTCAGCCGCAGCAACGAGCTCGCCCGTGGCATCACCCGCAAGGTGATCAACGCGAGCAAGTCCGACGGCGCACACGAGTCCGGCCTCACCGCGCTGATCTGGAACCAGGTCCTCTCCTACGGCACGGACGCGATGATCACCGTCGCATTGGCCGGCACCGTCTTCTTCGGGGCTTCGCCGCATGCACAGCGCGGCAACGTGCTGCTCTACCTGCTGGTCACGATGGCGCCGTTCGCGGTGGTCGCACCCATCATCGGCCCGGCGCTCGACCGGCTGCAGCACGGCCGGCGCTGGGCGATGGCCGGCACGGCGGTCGGACGCGCGGTGCTCGCCGCGATCATGGCCGAGCATCCGACCGAGCTGCTCGTGCTGTACCCGTGCGCGCTGGGCTCACTCGTGCTGTCCAAGGCGTACAGCGTGATCCGGGCGGCCGCTGCGCCCCGGCTGGTGCCCACCGGCATGACGCTGGTCGAAGCGAACGCGCGCCTGTCGATCTTCGGGCTCGGGTCCGCCCTGGTCGGCGGCGGGTTCATCGCACTCGTCATCAAGGCGACCGACTCCTACGCAGTGGGCTTGTGGGTCACCGCGTTCGCGTTCTGCGTCTGCGCGTTCTTCGCCGTGCGGCTGCCCAAGCACATCGATTCGGCGGCACCGCTTCCGCGGACGGGGCCGCGCCCGCCACGTCCCGCCTTCAAACTGCGGGTGCCGCCGCTGAGCCGGATCGGCACCTGGGCATCGCGGGGCCTGGAGCCGACCGTCATCACGGCGCTGCGCGGCGAGTCGACCATGCGGTTCCTGTCCGGATTCCTCGCGATATTCATCGCGTTCCACATCGAGACGACGTCGCACGGCGTGGACGCGGCGCTCGCGCTCGGCGGCGTCGTGGTCGGCGCCGGTGCGGGCAACTTCGTCGGCACTGGCGTGGGTACCCGGCTACGGTTCGCCCACCCCGAAGTCGTGATCATGATCTGCGGAGCGACAGCTGCGGTCACCTGCCTGCTCACGGCGATCCTGTTCACCATCCCATTCGCCGTATTCGGCATGTTCGCCAGTTCGTCCACCAACTCGCTGGCCAAGATCGCGCTCGACGCGGTGATCCAGCGCGACGTCGACGAGTCGTTGCGGTCGAGCGCGTTCGCCCGTTCCGAGACATTCCTGCAGCTGGCCTGGGTGCTCGGGGCAACCATCGGGGTGCTGATGCCGTCCGACAACGGATCGCTCGGATTCTGGGTCGCAGGCGCCGCGGTCGGCGGGCTCACGGCGCTGACCCTGATGCGCAACCGGGCGATGCGCCGGGCCGCCCGGGCGCGGCCGCCCGGTGGTCTCGCACCGGGCCAGCCGAGCCCGTGAGGCTGCTCGTGGTCACCGCCGTGGCTGCCGAATGCGACGCGATCGCCGCCGCGATCGACGAGGGCGCCTCGACGGTCGTGCTCGCCGGCGGCATCGGCCCCGCATCGTCGGCTGCTTACACGTCGGCGGCACTCGCGGCGGCGGACTACGACCTCGTGCTGAGCGCGGGCATCGCCGGCGGCTTCGACCTGCCTATTGGCGCCGTGGTGGTCGCGTCGCGAGTCGTCTACGCGCAGCTGGGCAGGGAGACGCCCGACGGGTTCGAGCCGCTCGGATCGGCCGTCGCGTCCATGGACGTCGAGCCCGGCCTCGTCGCCGAGCTGGCCGGGCAGTCCGGCGCCACGACCGGCACGGTGCTCACCGTCTCCACCGTCACCGGCACGGCACGCACGGCCGACGCACTGCGCGCCCGCTACCCCGATGCCGTCGCCGAGGCAATGGAGGGATTCGGGGTTGCGACCGCGGCGCTCGTGCACGGCGTCCCGTTCGGCGAGATACGAGCGATCAGCAACGCGGTCGGGCCGCGCGACCGGGCCGCGTGGCGCGTCGACGAAGCACTGGCCGCGCTCGCGAAGGCCGTCGCGGCCGTGGCGGGGGCGGCATGAAGATCGCCTTCTCGCCTTGCCCGAACGACACGTTCGTCTTCCACGCCTGGACGCACGGGTTGATCGAGGGGGCGCCGCCCGTCGACGTCACCTATGCCGACATCGACGTCACCAACACCGCCGCCGAGCGCGGCGCATTCGACGTGGTGAAGGTGTCCTACGCCGCGCTGCCCTGGCTGCTCGACCGGTACACGCTGCTGCCGAGCGGCGGCGCGCTCGGACGTGGCTGCGGCCCGCTGGTCTTGACTCGCGGCGGCGTACCGGACCTCGACGGCCGGACGGTGGCCGTCCCGAGCGAGCGGTCCACCGCGTTCTTGCTGTTCCGGCTGTGGGCGTCCGGGCAGCGCCCGAAGCGGATCGACGTCGTGCCGTTCGCGTCGATCATGCCGGCCGTGCGCGACGGTTCCTACGACGCCGGCCTGGTGATCCACGAGGCGCGGTTCACCTACCCGTCCTACGGGCTGACCGCCCTGGTCGATCTCGGCGCGTGGTGGGAGTCCGACACCGGCCTGCCGATCCCGCTCGGCGCGATCCTGGCCGCCCGCGACCTCGACGCCGCTGCGCTGACGCGAGTCGTGCGGGCATCCGTCGAGCACGCCTGGGCCCACCCGTCGGCCTCGGCGGCTTACGTCGCCGAGCACGCGGACGAGATGTCGCCCGAGGTGCAGCGTCAGCACATCGACCTGTACGTCAACGAGTTCACCCGCGATCTCGGCGACGAGGGCTACGCGGCAGCGTCCGCGCTGCTGGACCGCGCCTTCGCCGCCGGCCTCACCCCGTCATCGCCGCGTCTCCACTGAACGCCAGCTTTTGGCCGCCCAGCGTCAAATAGCCACCTGGGCGACCAAAACCGAAGCCGTCAGGCGTCGAGGTTGTCGGCGAAGGCGCGCAGCAGGGCGGCGATCTTGCGGGCCTCGCCCTTGTCGGGGTAGCGCCCGCGGCGCAGCGAATTGGACACGACGTCCAGCATCTTGATCAGGTCTTCGACGAGCGGGGCCATCTCATCGGCCGGCTTGCGCGTCGCGCGGACGACCGACGGAACCGGGTCGAGCACGCGCACGGACAGGGCTTGATTGCCCTTGCGTCCCTGAACGATCCCGAACTCCACCCGTTGCCCGGGCTTGAGCTCCGTGACGCCGCTGGGCAGGGCATCGCGATGTACGAAGACGTCCTCGCCATCGTCTTCGGCCAGAAAGCCGAAGCCCTTGTCAGCGTTGAACCACTTCACCTTGCCGGTAGGCACCGGAGCTCCCCTCATAGAACACAACTGAAGGCACCGCACCGCGGTGCCTCCCACGTACAGGTTACTTGTCCGAGACCCCCGTAGCACAAGACATAGAGCGCGTTCGCTCGGACGCAGGCGCCGCGCGCCCGGCGGGCTAGGAGGCGCGGTCAGCCGGCGTGGCGAGCCACCGGCGCGCTCGGTCGTGCACCTCGACGGGCAGTTGTGGTGCTTCGAGCAACCGCGCGGCCATTGACCGATCTCCGGTGAGCGCCCGGAACGTGTCGCCGATCGTCACGCCGTGCGCCGGTCGATGGACGACCTCGATCGAATCGCCCGCGCCCACGTCGCCCTCGACCGCGATGCGCAGGTACGCGCCGGGACGCCCGACCTTGGTGAACCACTTGATCAGGTGCGGCACGTCCCAGAATCCGGCGAACGTCCGGCAGGGCACGCGTGGGCAGCTGACCTCGAAGACGGCCGAGCCGATCGCCCAGCGCTCACCGATGACGGCGCCGGTGATGTCGACCCCGGACGTCGAGAAGTTCTCGCCGAACGCGCCGGGCGCGACGTCGCGGCCGAGCTGCGCCGACCACCACGCGGCGTCCTCACGCGCGTAGGCGTAGACGGCCTGGTCGGGCCCACCGTGCACCCTCGTGTCGGCGATGGTGTCGCCGTCGACGTGGTGGTCGAAGACGCGCACTCGTCCTGATGCGGGGCGTTTGTCGATGCCGGTGCGCGCGACGTCCTGTTTCCAGGCCGCCACCATCACGTGCGCGAGGTTGACCGAGACGAGTTGGGCCACGCGGCGAGCGTAGATGACATGGCAGACTTGACCATTGTCGTTTTTCCGAAGGGACGAATAGATGGCCGGTGCAACGCCGAGGGTCCCCGAACCGTACCTGCCATACCGGGCCGCTCCGATCGACGACTTCCACATCTCCGAGTTCGCCACGGACTCTGCGGGGGCGCTCTCGCCGTTCGGCCCGGACGTCGAGTTCCCGCTGCCGCTGGAGCAGCTGAGCTACAAGCACCCGAGCCCGGCAGATCGGCC
>DASXRA010000327.1:0-6533 GCA_036506855.1 Jatrophihabitantaceae bacterium | reverse complement strand
GGGGCCCGCCGGGACCTGCATCTCGTGGGCGCGAACATGATGGCCGGCCGTGCCGGCCGGGCCTCGGCCGCGCAGATTGCGGAGCATCTGACCGCGGCGGCCCGACCCGGCGACGAGCTGCACTGGCGGGTGATCGCCGCGCAAGAGGCGGAGACCGTCTTCGCGGCCAGGGAGGCCGCCGCGCAATGGCGGCGGGCCGTCGCGCTCTGGGACGAGGCGGCCGACGCGGACCGCGTCGCGGGCATTGATATCGCGCAGATGTACCTGCGCGCCGCGAGTGCAGCAGAGAATGCAGGCGACAAGCAAGGCGCCGCCGCGCTGGCCGAGGAGGCGCTGGCCCGCCTGGCCCCGACGGCTGACCCGGACATGGCCGTGAGCCTGTACTGCGTCGTGGGCCGGTATCGCGGTATCGAGTCAGTCGAAGCCGGTCTGGCGGCGCTTGGCACCGCGATCCAGATCGGTGAGCAGCGTCCGTCCACAGTGGACTATGTCAGAGCGCTCTCGCACTACGGCCATCTGCTCTATGCCCAGGGCCGCCTCGACGAGCACCGCCGCGTGGTGGACAAGGGGTTGCAGGCTGCCCGGCAGATCGGCGATTCGGGCGACGAGAAGATCATGCTGATGAACCGGGCGTGGTTGGCCACGCACGCCGGCGACCGGGCGGACGCACGCGCTGCCCTTGATCGCGCCGAGCAGATCGTCACGAACGACCCTGTCACCGAGGCGACCGTCGCTGTCATGCTCAGCGATCTGCTGCTCAAGTCTGGTGATCTGGACGGCGCCGTCGAGGTCGGCATGCGGGCCCTTACAAGCCCGGACATCGCTGCGCAGTCGGAGTGGTTCGGAATCCAGATGCTTCGGTCGAACATCTGCGAAGCGCTCGTCGAACTCGGCGACATCGACCGCGCCGCCACCATCATCGATCCGGTCACGTCCGGCGACATGAGCTGGGACCTGGTCGACAGCTACGAGATGCGCGCGGTGCTGGACTTACGGCGGGGCGAGTTGGCCGCCGCGAAGCGGATATGGGACCAGATCGGCGGCCTCCTCGCGGAAGAGTTCGACAAGGGCGAAGTCCACGCAGTCCTCGCGCTGCGGCTGGAGTTGAGCCTGTGGGCGGGAGACCCGGACGCGCCGGTTGCCGATGCGCTCACGATGCTCGCCGACCTCGTCGACACGGGCCTGGTCGCTTTGGCGGGCGAGCTCTTCGCCATGACTGCGCGCGCGTGCGCAGGCCGCGCCGACCTTGCCCGAGCCCGAGGCGACGCAGCCCGGTTGCGCGACATCCAGGTGGACAGCGGGCGATTGGCCGACCTGCATGCCGCCGCCAAGGCCGACCCGTTCGCGCCGCGCCTGATGCCGGTCACCGGCTCGGCGCACGGCTTGTCCTGGCGCGCCGAGTGGACGCGCCTGCGCGGCGAACACGATCCGCAGGCTTGGCACGCTGCTGCCGCGGCATGGGAGGCGCTGTCGCGTCCGCATCGAGCGGCGTACGCGCGATGGCGGCAGGCCGAGGCGCTGCTGGCCCGGCCGTACGGCAGAGCACCGGCTGCCGAGATCCTGCGTGCGGCCGCACGCCAGGCCGCCCAGCATCTGCCGCTCTCCGCCGCGATCAGCGAACTCGCTCGCCGCGCGCGTATCGACGTCGCAGAGCCCGATGCCGCCGAGCCCGATGCCGCCGAGCGGCCCGAGGATGCCGCACCGGCTGGTGCGTTCGGGCTGACCGACCGGGAGCACGCGGTCCTGCGGCTGCTCGGCCAGGGGAGAACCAACGCTCAGATCGGCAAGACGCTGTTCATCAGCACGAAGACTGCCAGCGTCCATGTAAGCAACATCCTCCGCAAGCTCGGCGTAGCAACCCGCGTAGAAGCAGCCGCTGTGGCAGCACGTGCGGGCCTGCTCAAGGCCGACGACGCCGAACCGCGTCCGATCTGAGCGACTTGCCTGCCAACTAAGGCAAACCACTCGCGATGTCTGCGCGGTTGCCCAATGTGGCGCCGCGCGCCGGTCCGGAGGCTGTGACGGGTCAGTTGCCGCATCACCCCACAGGAGGCATCCCATGATCACAACCCGCCGCCCGCTCACCGCCGGTCTCGTCGCCGCCGCAGCGCTGGCAACCACGCTCATGATCCCGGCGCAGTCACTCGCGCAGAGACCGACGGAATCGGCTGGCCTGGGCGCCTCGTCCGCCGACCCGCTGACCGTCGTCCTGCGCCTTGCGCAGTACCACGATGTCGACGTCCCTCCACGCGGCGACAGCGTCGGCGACGTCACGGCGTTCTCCGACCGGGTCCTGCAGGACGGCCAACAGGTTGGCACCGACGGCGCCATCTGCACAACGACAAGTGTCGCCCACGACGGTTCCGGCTCCGCCCTGTGCATCGCCAACCTGTTCCTGCCCGCCGGCCAGATCAGCATCCAGGGGCTGATGACCTTCACCGCCACCGCTCCGGACAAGACCGCCGCCTTCTCCATCACCGGTGGCACCGGCGCTTACCGCAACGCGCGCGGCGACGCACTTCTCACCAACCTCCCCAACGACGACATCCAGGTCGACCTGAACATCACCGGATGACACCGACTCTCGCCGCCGCGGTCCTCATCGGGACCGCGGCGGCCGGGCGTCGCCAGTTCGCCGAAGCGCACCCGATAATCGCCGCCGCAGCCGTCCGATTGAGCCTGCAGTGGCAGCGTCCAGCACAAGTCCGGTGAGCGGCTTTGACGTTTTCTTGGCGCGTCCTGGCGATATTGCCGCCGCTGTGATGGCTCCGCGCTAGGGCTGAAATCGGTAGCCCATGCCGGGTTCAGTGATCAGGTGGCGTGGCCGGCTGGGTTCGGGTTCGAGTTTGCGGCGCAGTTGGGCCATGTAGATGCGCAGGTAGCTGGGGTCGGTGTGCTCGGGTGCGCCGCGCAGCTCGGTTAGCAGCGTGCGACTGGTGACGAGCTTGCCGGGTTGGCGCAGCAGCACCTCGAGCAGATGCCACTCCGTGGGCGTGAGGTGCACGCGCGCGCCGTCGGGCTGGGTCACGGTCTTGGCGGCAAGGTCGATCTGCATCTGGCCGACGGCGGCGGTCTGCGCAGTGTCCACAGTGGACGCGCGGCGGGTGGTGGCTCGCAGCCGGGCGAGCAGTTCCTCCATGCTGAACGGCTTGCTGACGTAGTCGTCGGCGCCGAGGTTGAGGGCCTGCACCTTGTCGCTGCTGCCGGTGCGCGCGGAGAGCACGATGATCGGTGTCGTGCCGAATTCGCGGACCGCGCGGATCACGTCCAGGCCGCTGATGTCTGGTAGACCTAGGTCCAAGACGATGGCGTCGTAGGGATCGCCGGCGACGGCGGTGAGCGCCTTGGTTCCGGTGTCTGCCTCGGTGACGGTGTAGCCGCGTGCGACGAGGTTCATCGCGAGCGCGCGCAGTAGCGAATGCTCGTCGTCGACGATCAGCACGCGGCTCACGTCGCAGCGGCCAGGTTGACGACGAGAGTCGCACCTCCGCCGGGGGTTTCCTCGGCGGTGACGGTGCCGCCCATTGCCTCGGTGAAGCCGCGCGCGATCGCCAGGCCCAGCCCGACCCCGGCGCCGTCGGTGGGGGCGTCGTCCTGGCGTTGGAAGGCGGCGAAGACGGTCTCGGCCTTCGTGGCCGGGATGCCCGGTCCCCGGTCGATCACGCGGAGCTCGACGCGGTCGGCATGCGTACTGGCGGCGATGCGCACGTGCTGACCGTCCGGGGAGTAGCGCAGCGCGTTCTGCGCGAGGTTGGCGACGACGCGTTCGAGCAGGCCGGCGTCGGCGATCACCTCGGGTAGGTCGTCGGGTAGGTCGAGGTCGATATTGCGTGCGGCGGCGATGCTGTCGAGGGCGCGCGGCACGACGTCGTCCAGGCCGACCGGCGCGGTCAGCACGGGCAGTACGCCGGCCTGCACGCGGGACAGGTCGAGCAGGTTGGTGACCAGGTCGGTGAGCCGGTCGAGCGCGGTGTCGGCGGTGCTGATGAGCTCGCGGCGCTCGGCGTCGGCCCACGCGATGTCCGGCGCGCGCAGGCTGGTGACGGCGGCTTTGGCCGAGGCGATCGGGGTGCGCAGGTCGTGGCTGAGCGCGTTGAGCAGCGCGGTTCGCTGTCGCTCGGACTCGGCGAGCGGCTCGACAGCGGCTGCGGCCTCGGCGAGCTGCCCTTGGCGGTAGGCGACGCCGACCTGCGCGGCGAACGCGGCGAGCACCCGCTGGTCCTCGCTCGGCAGGGTCCGCCCGCGCAGCACGAGCGTCTGTTCGTCGTCGATGGCGGCGAACGTGTCGCCGTCCGTCGGGCAGGTGGGCGGATCGTCGCCGACGGTGGCGAGCGAGGTCCAGTGGCCGGGCACGCTCGGGCTCGCCGGGCCGCCGCCGCCCGCTGTGCGCTTGAGCAGGCTCACGCTGCGCATGGCGAACGTCTCGCGGACGCGTTCGAGCAGGGCGGTCATGCCTTGCTCGCCGCGCAGCAGACTGCCTGCGAACGTCGAAAGCGTCTCGGCCTCCGCGGTGGCGCGGGCCGCCTGCGAGGAGCGGCGGGCGGCGATGTCGACGACCTGCGAGACGAGGACGGCGGTCAGCAGGAAGATCACCAGCGCGACGATGTTCTCCGGGGCGGCGATGGTGAACGTGTGCAGCCGGTCGACGAAGTAGAAGTTGAGCAGCAGGCTTCCTGCGATCGCGGCGCCCAGTGCCGGGTAGAAGCCGCCGACCAGGCTGGTGACGATCACGACCAGCAGGTACAGCGACACGTTCGCGGCGAGCGCGAGCTGATGGCGCAGCGCTGCGCAGATCGGGGTCAGCGCGGCCAGTGAGACGACGGCTGTGGCCAAACCGGCGAGCCGGCGCCGCGGGGTCAGCCCGCCGGCCAGCGAGGGCAGCACCCGTCCACGCCGGGCGTAGTCGTGCGTGACCATGTGCACGTCGATCTGCCCGGACAGGTGGGTCACCGTCGATCCGGTGCCGGCCCCGGACAGCGCCTGCAGCCACAGCGGGCGGCGACTGGCTCCAAGCACGATCTGCGTCGCGTCGACGCTGCGCGCGAACTCGATCACGGCACGGGCGATGTCGTCACCCACGACCGAGTGGTAGGTGCCGCCGAGTGACTCGACAAGCAGCCGCTGCGTGGTGAGGGCGGCAACACCGGTCTCGGCCAGACCGTCGCTGCGGCTGACGTGGACGGCCAGCAACTCGCCCGCAACGGATCGCGCGGCGATCCGCGCGGCGCGACGGATCAGCGTCTCGCCCTCCGGTCCGCCGGTGAGCGCCACGACGATCCGCTCGCGCGTCTCCCAGGTCCCGGTGATGCCGTGCTGCTCGCGGTAGCGCTGCATGCCCTCCTCGACGCGGTCCGCCAGCCAGAGCAGGGCAAGTTCACGCAGCGCGGTGAGGTTGCCCGGCCGGAAGTAGTTGCCGAGCGCGGCGTCGATCTTCTCGGCCGGGTAGATGTTGCCGTGTGCCATCCGGCGGCGCAGCGCCTCGGGTGTCTGGTCGATCAGCTCGATCTGGTCGGCCGCGCGCACGACCGCGTCCGGCACGGTCTCGCGCTGGCGCACGCCGGTGATCTGCTCCACGACGTCGTTGAGCGACTCGAGGTGCTGGATGTTGACGTTGCTGATGACGTCGATGCCGGCGTCGAGCAGCACCTCGATGTCCTGCCACCGCTTCTCGTGCGGGCCCGAGCCGGGCACGTTCGTGTGCGCCAGTTCGTCGACGAGCGCCTGCTGCGGCTTGCGGGCGAGCACCGCCGCGAGGTCCATCTCCTCGAACTCCGCGTCGCGGTAGACGACCTTCTTGCGCGGGACCACGGGCAGGTCGCCGATCCGCTCGGCGGTGTGCGCGCGCCCGTGCGTCTCGACGAACGCCACGACGACGTCCACGCCTCGCGCCCGCCGGCGGCACCCCTCATCGAGCATGGCGTAGGTCTTGCCGACGCCCGGCGCCGCGCCGAGGTAGATCCGCAGGGTCCCGCGGGCCATCGGGCCACCTCCCTCTAGCGGCATTCTGCGCGTCGTGACCATCGTCCCGGCGTTCGGGACCGTCTTTCGTCAGGGACCCGCGAGGGCATCGTGACGATCTCGTGAGGACGGCCGCGGGCGGCGTTCCGACGGCGTTGACTGCTCGTCGGCCCAGCGGATGTTGCCGGGCCGTTTCGCCTGCCGACTTGGGAGTTCCTCGTGCATGACGCGTTCTTCGTGCTGCTGACGATTGTCGTCTTCGGCCTGCTTGCCCTCATTGCGAAGGCGGCCGAGAAGCTGTGAGCGCGACGAACGTCGTCGGCCTCGTCCTGGCGATCTTCGTGACCGTCTTCCTGGTGGTCGCGCTGGTGTTCCCGGAGAAATTCTGATGTCGACGACCTGGGCCGGCGTGATTTTCGTCGGCACGCTCATCCTCGCGCTCGTTCTCGTGCACAGGCCGCTCGGCGACTACATGGCGCGAGTGCTGACGGGCAGGCGTCACCTGGCTGTCGAGAAGGGCGTTTACCGCGTGGGCGGCGTCGACCCGGACGCTGACCAGACGTGGGGTCGCTATC
>DASXRA010000326.1:0-3546 GCA_036506855.1 Jatrophihabitantaceae bacterium | reverse complement strand
AATGCGAACGGCTCGCGCGTGACGATCCTGAGCGAGGCAGGTTCTCGTGGTTCCCACGCAGGCTGCCCACCGGCGAGTGGACCGTGGCGAGAGTAAGCGCAGCGCCGCACGTAAAGGCAACGGGATCCACGGTCGAGTCGGGTCCCAGGCCGACTCCTCGAGACGATCCTGGGGCCCCGCACTTGCGCGATGTCGGTGGCCCCTACGCCAGTCCCTGACCCCGGGGCAGGGCGTCACGCGAACGGGCTGGTTCCTGCTGCGCTGATGAGTCAGCGATCGATCGCCTCTCGGCCCGATGCCGGTATGCATCCGCCCTCAGTGCTACCGCCTTCCATGCAACTGAGCACTCTCGGGCGCGTGGGCGCCGAACCGCGAGGGAGGATCGAGTCGCGGGTCGGCTCTGTGCGGCGGCTTCACTGTCCGTCACCCGACGACCGGATCGCGGATTGCGCACTCAACGCTTGCCCCGGTGACTCGGTGGGTGGTATTTGTCCGCAACCCAGTTGGACGGGCCGTGCTGTGCTCGTCGTCAGTCACGGAGGACAAATGAGCACAGGAAGGCCACGGAAGGCCGTATGGGTACTCGGCGCGCTGATCTTCGCGGCGGCGCCCGCGGGCAGCGCCGCAGCAACGCCGACGTGCGACGGCAAGGTCGCGACGATCATCGTCACACAGGAAAACGTCGAGACCTTCGGCACGCTCGGCGATGACGTCATCGTCGGCACCCTGGGTCGCGACGACATCATCGGCGGCGGCGGCCACGACACGATCTGCGGCCGCGGCGGCGACGACCACATCTTCGGCGACCAGACCGACGGACCGGACGGCAGCGGCGCTTTTGATGCCCTGTTCGGCGGCAGCGGCGACGACTACATCGAGGGCGACGACGCCGCCGACCGCATCGAAGGCGGCGACGGCAACGACCACTTGGTCGGCAACACGACCAGCAGTGACGCCGCTCCGCCCGCGTCGGACCGCCTGCTCGGCGGCACCGGCGACGACAGCCTGTTTGGCGACGCGAGCACCGACACGCTGTATGGCGGCTCGGGTAACGACGTGCTCCGGGGACTCGCGGGAGACGACCGCCTCTACGGCCAGGACGGCGCCGACGAGCTGATCGGCGACGCCAACTCCGACGGGACGACGCCCCTCCTGGACGGGGCAGCCGATCGCCTATCAGGCGGCGCGGGCGACGACCTGCTGTTCGGCGACGGCGGCGACGACACGCTCATCGCCGGAACGGAGACCGACGTCCTCACGGGCGGCGCCGGCCGCGACGTGGCCGACTACAGCACTCGCACTGCCGCCCTCAAGCTGAGCATCGGCGATGGCGCCAACGACGGTGAGGCCGGCGAGCGCGACAACCTCCGCGGCGACGTCGAAAGCCTAAAAGGCGGCAGCGGCGACGACGCAGTCTTCGGCAACGATCGCCAGAACTGGCTCTACGGCCGCGGCGGCAATGACCGCGTTGCTGGCGGCGGCAGCAGCGACGTCCTCTCCGGCGACGAGGGCGACGATCAGCTCGACAGTGCCGACGGCGTCTTCGACCAAGTGCGCTGCGGCGCCGGGGTCGACGTGATCCGCTTCGACGCGCTCGACGCGATCGCGGGCAGCTGCGAAACGTAGTGACGCCCAGGCCGGCGCCAAGGCAGCGCTCCTGCGCAGCATGGATAGCGGCACCGCAGCCAGTGCTCGCGCGCTGGATAAGACAAGCGGGCCGCGGTACAACCGAAGCATGGACTTCATCAAGCGCCGCGCGAGGATCCTCTTCGTCCCGCTGTTCTTGATCGCCGTCGCTGGTGGATTGATCGCAACCCTGACAGGCCATTGGACAGTCGGCGTTGTGGTCGCTTGCGTCGCAGGCGTTGGGGCCATTTTGGTTGGCGATATCGCGACTGGCGGCCAAGCCCCGTATTCGGACACCAGCACCAGCACGTTCGGAGATATCCCCGACCACGGCACGCCTGGCGGTCACGGCAGCTAGAGGGCAGGTCACGCAGCGCTGCTCCCTTGGACGAGCAGCAGCACTGACGTCGGCGGGCTGGCAGACGCCTCGCGCGCCCTGCGCATGGCAGGCAAGCGCGCTCGGAGCCAGGTCCTGCGCTGCCCTGTCAGGCCAAACCGGTACGCCTCCTCGCCGCCATGGGAGCCTGTGCGGCGCGCCGGCC
Organism: Jatrophihabitantaceae bacterium; assembly: GCA_036506855.1. GTDB lineage: Bacteria > Actinomycetota > Actinomycetes > Mycobacteriales > Jatrophihabitantaceae > DASXRA01. The sequence goes on along the minus strand of DASXRA010000326.1, from coordinate 1,378 downwards.
GACCCGGAGCGTCTCGGTCATCGCCGACGGATGCTCCGCGATCGTTAGCGACGGCGCAGCGTCACCGATGCGCTCGCACCGGCGTCCTCGAGACCGGCGGTCACGGTGAGCGCGAGGCGGCGCGCGCGGCGCAGGATCGCTCGGCCCCGCGCCGTCGGGCGCACGACAATCGTCGCGTTGGCTCCAGCGCCCGCGAGCTGACGGCCCTCGGCGACGAGCACGCGGGCGACGCCCTTGCCTAGCCGGACGCCGTACCGGCGGCCCGTGGCGGCGGAGACGTACCAGCGCACGGTGAGGTTCCCATAGAACGGGAACGTGACCCGATGGCGCACCCTCGGCCGCAGCCGGGCGAGGTTCAGCCGCGCGACGTCCGCGGCGATCGGCGCCAGCAGCGCGGCGACGGCGGCGCGCCGCTGCGCCATGCGCTCGGCTCTCGTCGACGGCGTCGGCCTCGGCCGCGCCACGGGTGTTCCGGCCGGTTGGGGACGCGGTGTCCGCGGCGGCCGCAGCGTCGGAGTGACACGCGAGGGCACCGGAACGGGCGCCGGAGCGGAGGCCTCAGGCGGCGAGCCCGGCACGACGGGGGTCAAGGCCGTCTCCGCCTGGATCGAGCCGGCGCGGTTCGTGGCGGCGACGCGCGCGAAGATCCGGTGGCCGGCGTCCTCTGGCGCGATCACGTATTCATCCGCCTCGGAGACCGCCACGCACCAGGTGAAGCCTCCGGTGCAGCTCAGCCAGGTGATCGAGACCGCGGTCGGCCCCTCAGCGACGACGGCGTAGTCGCCCGCCGTCAACGTTGCGCCCACGACGTAGGGCCCCGCCGACAGGGCGGGCTCGACGTCCCACTCCGGAGCGATCACCTCGCAATCGGAGAGCGGATCGTCGAGGTCGTCGTCGAGGCGGTCGTCGCCAGCGCCGCAGGTGATCGCCGCGTCGACCTCGCGGTCGGCGGTCTCGAGCACATCATCGCCCGGACCACCATCAAGGGTGTCGGCGCCCGCGCCGCCGTGCAGCTCGTCGCCGCCGCCCCCACCGGTCAGGCGGTCGTCGCCGTCCACCCCCCAGAGCTCGGTGCGGAACGGAAGCTGCCGCGCGTCGATGACGTCGTCCGCCGCGCCCGTGCTCACCTGCGCCACGTCGATCCCCGCGCGCGGGCAGCTGACCGTCGCGGGCGCGGTGACGACGCACGACGCCTCAGCGGTCAGCGACGCTCCGGGCGCGTTGTCGGTGATCGTCACGGTGTCGGCGTCCGCGGCGAGCGTGACGTCGTGCGCCGCGACGTCGGCGGTGGTGGAGCCGACGAACAGCCTCGGCCCGACGACGCGGACGCGCAGCTGGTCCGCGACGGCGTCGGCTGGCGTCACCGCCAACGCGAACA